>CAZIVY010000643.1:0-11071 GCA_964542505.1 uncultured Rhodospirillaceae bacterium | reverse complement strand
AGAATGGAGAAGTGGTTCTTTCCCGCCAGGCGCCAGAATTCCGCCGCATTGCCTTGGGCGCGGCAGGCGGCGTGGAAGTCGGCGCTTTGCGCGATCCAGCCCGGCGTTTCGTCCTCGCCCGCGGCCAGCAACAGCGGCAAGCGTCCGTGCGGCGGGTGCAACAGCGGCGAATTCCGCCGCGCCATGGCGCCATCGAGCCGCACGTCGTCGTTGACGCTGATGTGCAGCACCGGCTCCAGCTCGAAGACGCCGCTCAGCGCCACGGCGCCCTTGAACGGTTCGGCGGGCATTGCGCTCCGGCTCCAGTCGGCGTTGAGGCACATCATCGCCAGGTGCCCGCCCGCCGAATGACCGGCGATGAACATGCGCTCGCGGTCGCCCCCCAGACGCTCCGTCTCGCGCCAGACAAAGGCCGCCGCTTCGCGCGCTTGGGCGACGACGCGGTCGAGGCTCACCGCCGGGCAAAGATCGTAATTGACGTTGATCGCCAGCACGCCTTCGTCAACCAGGGCTTCGAGCGCGAAGGCCACATCGTGCTTGTCGAGGCTGCGCCAATAGCCGCCGTGGAAAAAAAGCAGCACCGGCAGCTTTCCCGGCCTGCCGCGATAGGCGTCGAGGGTTTGCAGCGGTCCCTCGCCGTAGCGAAGATCGAACTCGCCCGCCAGACGCTCGCGCGCCTTGGCGCTCAAGCGCCGGTAGTCGTCGATATGGCGCTGGAAGTCCGGCACCGCGGCGCGCGGGTTGAAATGGCGCTCCAACTCCGCCGCCGGCAGTTGGCGCCAGCCTGAATTCCGCGGCGCCCGTTCAGCGGGCATGGATTCTCGCTTTGCTCATCCACGTTCCCAACGCTTCCCTTTGGCGCGGCGTCAGGTGCAGGCCGCATTTGGTCCGCCGCCAAAGAATATCGTCCGCCGTCTCCGCCCATTCCTCGCGCATCAGCCATTCGACTTCCCGCGCCCGCAGGCCGGCGCCGAAATCCTCGCCCAGATCCGCGTCGGTCTTGGCCTCGGCCAACAGGTTCTCGACCCGGCGGCCGTGGCGGCGCGCCAGGCGGCGCAACAAGGTGCTGTCCATGCGCGGGCGGCTGCGTACCACTTCGCCGACGAAAAGTTCGAAATTGGCGATGTCGCCGCCCGGCAAGGGCTTGCGCGCGGTCCACGGCCCGCGCGCCGACTTCGGCGTTTGGGGCAGGAACGGCGCCACCTTGTCCAGCGCCTGTTCCGCCAGCCGCCGGTAGGTGGTGATCTTGCCGCCATAGATCGACAGCGCCGGCGCCTGGCCCTCGGGCCGGTCGAGCTCGAAGGCGTAGTCGCGCGTCACCGCTTTCGGATCGGCGCTGCCGTCGTCGTAAAGCGGGCGCACGCCGCAATAGCGCCACGCGGCTTCCGCCGGCGTGACCGGGCGGCGCAAATAGCGGTTCGCCGCCGCGCACAGATAGGCCGCCTCGTCCGCCGTGGCCGCCGCCTGTTCCGGCGCGCCATCCACCGCGACGTCGGTGGTGCCGATCAACGTGAACTCGCGCTCATAGGGGATGGTGAAGATCACCCGGCCATCGGTGTTTTGCAGCAGATAGGCTTGCGGGCCGTCGAACAGTTTCGGCACCACGATGTGGCTGCCCTGCACCAGGCGGATGCCATGCAGCGGCTTCAGGCCCAGCACCTCGGTGGCCACCTGGCGGACCCAGGGGCCGGCGGAGTTGATGACCACCCGCGCCTCGATCTCGCGCCGGCCGCCGCCGCGATCGCCGATGGTCAGCCGCCAGCGGTCGCCCGCGCGGCGCGCGCCAAGACAGGGCGTGCGGGTCAATATGGTGGCGCCCCTGGACGCGGCATCGATGGCGTTCAGCACCACCAGGCGGGCGTCGTCCACCCAGCAGTCGGAATAACTGAAAGCGCGGCGGAAATCGCTTTTCAGCCCCAGCCCGGCCGGATCGGTGGCCAGATCCACCGACCGCGATCCGGGCAACCGCCGCCGGCCGCCAATGTTGTCGTAGAGAAAAAGGCCAAGGCGCACCATCCACGCCGGGCGTTGCCCCGGTCCGTGGGGAATGACGAAGCGCAGCGGCCAGATGATATGCGGCGCCAGGCCCAACAGGACCTCGCGTTCCGCCAACGCCTCGCGCACCAGGCGGAACTCGTAATATTCCAGGTAACGCAGGCCGCCGTGGATGAGCTTGGTGGACGCCGACGACGTGGCGCCGGCCAGATCGTCGCGTTCGCAAACGATCGCCGACCAGCCGCGCCCAGCGGCGTCGCGGGCGATCCCGGCGCCGTTAATGCCGCCGCCGATGACGGCGATATCGTAAATGTCGCCCGCGGGCGGCTTCGGATTCACGCGCGCTGGTATGATCGCCTTAGGCGATCAGGTCAATGCCGGTGACAGGGCCGGTCACGAAGCGCGATTGGTGAGCCAGCGCGCCGTAGGCGGCGATGGCGCCGGAGCGCAACCCCGCCGGATTCTCGACCGGCTCTTCCTGGGAAATGCGCTGGGCGACGAAGGCCGACGGTTCGGGATGAATACGGTAGGCGGCGCGCTGGGCGCCGCCCTTTGCGTCGGACGCCCGTTCGCGGCCGTCAGCAAGCTGGCGCCGGGTCTTTTCCGCCGGCAGCGGCCCGGCTTCCGACGGCCGCCCCGCGATGGCGAATTCGATGGCCACCGGGGCGTACAAGGTCCCGGCAACGGCCTTCGCGGTGACAACAGGCGTCAGAATCATTCCGCCGCTCTCCGTTCCAATCCATCCAGTAAAAGTATTATAACCGAAACGCTAACAGAAATCAAACTATTTGTATAAAATTTGACCTAAATTTGTGTCACTAGTACAGTAACGGTTAATATATATTAACCTAATTGCTGGTTGTATACAGACATTGTCACCAGTATTAATCGCGGCGACTACTTCTTGTCAGCTATCTGGTCGAGCCGCTTCTGCAGATTGTTCATCTGCTCCTTCAAATTGACGATGTCGTCGCGGTCGAGCGGGCGGTCCTTGGGCCGCTCTCCGCCCTTGGGCGAATTCGCCTCCGCCGCCGCCGCCGCGAAGGGATTGAACATGGCCATGGCGCGCTGGAACATGACCATGTTGTTGCGCCCCATTTCCTCGAAGTTCTTGAAAGGGAAGATGTCGCCAAAGGCTTCGCCCATGGTGCTGCGCATCTGCTCCTGGTTGCGCGAGAAGGCGGCCATGGACAGTTCCAGATAGCTTGGCACCAGCGACTGCAGGCTATCGCCGTAAAAGCCGATGAGCTGGCGCAGGAACCCTATGGGCAACAGGTTCGAGCCCTTGCTTTCTTCCTCGAAGATGATCTGGGTCAGGACCGAGCGGGTGATGTCCTCGCCGGACTTGGCGTCATGGACCAAGAACTCCCTGCCGTCCTTCACCATCTGGCAAAGGTTATCCAGGGTCACGTAGCTGGAGGACTCGGTATTGTAGAGACGCCGGTTGGCGTATTTCTTGATCGTCACCGGCGCCGGCGGGGCGGGGGTTGCCTCGTCTGCCAAAGGCTTGACTCCAAATAGAATCGCGCTGAACGTCCATCGGCGCGGGAGTCATTTCACCCCTAAATGCTGCGCTGCGCAAGTGCGCCCTATCCATCGAATCTGGCGCTGCTATAGTTCCGCCATGGCGCAACCGACCGACGTCGAGGCGTTGGCGAAGGAGTTTCTCGACCTGTGGCAGCAACAGGCGGCGGCGACTCTCACCGATCCGGTGCTGGGCGAGGCGATGAAACGCTGGCTGGAACTCGCCAGCGGCGTCTTCGCCGCCCCAACCCGGGCCCCCGATGACCGCGTCCCGGCCGGGCCCGCGGCCGCTGCCGCTCCATCTGGGGATCGCCAGCACGACCTGGCTGAGCTCCTTCGCCGCCTTGCCGCTTGCGAGGAAAGGCTCGATCGCCTGGAAAAGCGACCTAGCGGCGGCGGCCGGCGCCCTTTATCCAGCGCTCGCCGCCGCCCCGGCTGAGGCGCTCGCCGCCGCTTTGGCGCGCGAGGCGCAGGGGCGCTTCGCCGCCTTCGCCACCGGCATAGAACGCTATCGCCGCCACCCTTATCGCCGCGCCTTGAGCGCGCCGCCGGTGGCCTGGGGCCTCGGCGCCACCCGGCTTTTCGACTATGGCGGCAGCGGCGTTCCGGCGCTTTTTGTCCCCTCCCTGGTCAATCGCGGCTATGTGCTCGATCTTTCCGCCCGAAGCAGCCTGTTGCGCTATCTGGCC
Organism: uncultured Rhodospirillaceae bacterium; assembly: GCA_964542505.1. Classification (GTDB taxonomy): domain Bacteria; phylum Pseudomonadota; class Alphaproteobacteria; order Ferrovibrionales; family Ferrovibrionaceae; genus CAZIVY01. The sequence continues at coordinate 6,863 of CAZIVY010000643.1, read as the reverse complement.
GCGCACGGGGTGCGACCCTGGCTCATCGATTGGGGCGAGCCGGGTCCGGCGGAAGCCCAATTCTCTTTAAGCGATTACATCCTCGGCCGGCTGGTGCCTGCCCTCGATCGGGTGGTGGCCGAAAACGGCGGCCCGGCGGTGCTGGTGGGCTATTGCATGGGTGGAAATCTGGCGCTGGCGGCGGCGCTGGCGCGGCCGGCCTCGGTCAAGGCCCTGGCCTTGCTGGCCACGCCCTGGGATTTCCACGCCGAGCGCGCGGATTGGGCACGCGCGCTGGGCGCCAACGAAACGGCATTGCGCGCTCTCATGGCGCCCACTGGCGAGCTGGCGGTCGATGCGCTGCAGGCGCTTTTTTTCGCCCTCGATCCCTTGCTGGCGGTACGCAAATTCACCGCCTTCGCGGCCCTCGACCCGGCGAGCGAGCAGGCGGCTGACTTCGTGGCGTTGGAGGACTGGCTGAACGACGGCGTGCCGCTCACCGCCCCGGTGGCCGCGGAATGCCTGTTCGGCTGGTACGGGAAAAACACTCCCGCCCGTGGCGCCTGGCGGGTGGGCGAGGCGCTGGTCGACCCCGGACTATGGCCGGGCCCGGCGCTGCTCGCCATTCCCGCCGGCGATCGCATCGTCCCGCCGGCTTCCGCCCTGGCGCTAGCCGCCGCATGGCCGGCGGCCCGTGTCCTCAAGCCCCGCGCCGGGCATATCGGCATGGTGGTGGGCCGCCAAGCCAAAGCGGAGTTGTGGCGCCCGCTGGCGGAATGGTTGCGCGGCCCGGCGTCGCCGTGACTGGCGACGCTGCGATGCGGCCCTGGCGCCGCCGGCACTAGCAACGCTGCGTTGCAATAAGCTCACTTTGCATAGGCGTTCCACCCGGCTAAGCTGGCGCTGGACTTTTGGCGCTTATCGACCCGCGCCCTGGCTTTGCCGCCGGCGCCCACGCAGGAGATTTCCATGACCGACGTCGTCATCGCTTCCGCCGCCCGCACGCCCGTGGGTTCCTTCAACGGCGCCCTTGGCGGCCTTGCCGCCCACGCTTTGGGGCAGGTGGCGATCAAGGCGGCGCTGGAGCGCGCCGGTGTCGCCCCGGCCGAGGTCAGCGAGGTTATCCTTGGGCAGATTCTCGCCGCCGGCGCCGGCCAGAACCCGGCGCGCCAGGCCTCCATCGGCGCCGGCGTACCGGTCGAAGTGCCGGCCTGGGGCGTCAATCAGTTGTGCGGCTCTGGCTTGCGCGCCGTGGCCTTGGGCTTTCAGGCGGTGGCCAACGGCGATTCGCGCATCGTCATCGCCGGTGGCCAGGAAAGCATGAGCCAGGCGCCCCACTGCCTGCACATGCGCAATGGCACCAAGATGGGTCCCGCCGAACTGGTGGACACCATGATCAAGGACGGCTTGTGGGACGCCTTCAACGGCTACCACATGGGCAACACCGCCGAGAACGTGGCCCGTCAGTGGCAGATCACGCGCGAGCAGCAGGACACCTTCGCCGTCGCCAGCCAGAACAAGGCGGAAAAGGCGCAGAAGGCCGGCCGCTTCAAGGACGAAATCGTCGCCGTCACCATCAAGGAACGCAAGGGCGACAGGATCGTCGATCAAGACGAATACATCCGCCACGGCGCCACTCTTGCCGGTATCGCCGGCTTGCGCGCGGCCTTCGCCAAGGACGGGACGGTGACCGCCGGCAACGCGTCCGGCATCAACGACGGCGCCGCGGCCTTGGTGTTGATGAGCGCCGACGAGGCCCGGCGGCGCAACATCAAGCCGCTGGCGCGCATCGTCTCCTGGGCCCAGGCCGGCGTCGATCCGGCGATCATGGGCTCGGGGCCCATTCCCGCTTCCCGCGCGGCGCTGAAAAAGGCGGGCTGGAAAGTCGGCGACCTCGATCTGGTGGAAGCCAACGAGGCCTTCGCCGCCCAGGCCTGCGCGGTCAACAAGGACCTCGGTTGGGATACGTCCAAGGTCAACGTCAATGGCGGCGCCATCGCCATCGGCCATCCCATCGGCGCCTCGGGGGCGCGGGTGCTGACCACGCTTTTGTTCGAAATGCAGAAGCGCGACGCGAAAAAGGGCCTGGCCACGCTTTGCATCGGCGGCGGCATGGGCATCGCCATGTGCGTCGAGCGCGCTTGACGTGAAGGCAGGCTAACCGGGACAAAAAAAAGAAGCGGCCAGCAAGAAACGGCCAACAGGGAAGGGAAGTCATCATGGGGCGCGTGGCGGTAGTAACCGGCGGCACTCGCGGCATTGGCGCCGCCATCTCGGTAGCCTTGAAACAAGCCGGTCACCGCGTGGCGGCAAGCTATGCCGGCAACGAGGAACGGGCCAAGGCCTTCGAGCAAGAGACCGGGATCAAGTCGTACAAGTGGGACGTGGCCGATTTCGACGCCTGCCAGACGGGGACGGCGCAAATCGCCAAGGATCTCGGCCCGATCGAAATCCTGGTCAACAACGCCGGCATCACCCGCGACACCATGCTGCACCGCATGACCAAGGACCAGTGGCGGGCGGTGATCGACGCCAACCTCACCGGCTGCTTCAACATGGCCCGCGCCGTCATCGAAGGCATGCGCGCGCGCAATTTCGGCCGCATCGTCAACATCAGCTCCGTCAACGGCCAGTCCGGCCAGATGGGCCAGACCAACTACTCCGCCGCCAAGGCCGGGCTTATCGGTTTCACCAAGGCGCTGGCCCAGGAAGGCGCCGCCAAGGGCATCACCGTAAACGCGGTGGCGCCGGGCTATATCGACACCGACATGGTGGCGGCGGTGCCGGCGGATGTCATGGCCAAGGTGATCCTGCCCAAGATTCCCGTCGGGCGCCTGGGCAGGGCCGAGGAGATCGCCCGCGCCGTGGCCTTCCTGGCCGCCGACGAATCCGGTTTCATCACCGGCTCCACCCTGACCGCCAATGGCGGCCAGTACATGGCCTGATCGCGCCGCGAAGGACGACGACACCAATGAACAGAGGATGGATTCAGATGGCGACCGTGGCCGTGGCCTTGACCCTCGCTCCCGCGGCTAACGCACAAAGAGCGCCGATGAGCGAACTGGCGCCCACCGGAAAGCTGCGCGTCGGCGTTGCCGTCGGTCCGGCGCCGGGCGCCGGCAACGTCGCCCGCGATGCCGCTACCGGCGGCTTCCGGGGGCTTGCCGTGGACCTCGGAACAGAGCTTGGGCAAAGGCTGGCGATTCCGGTCGAGTTCGTCCCCTATCCCAATTCCGGCGCGCTCACCGACGCCGCGGCCAAGGGCGCCTGGGACGTGGCCTTCATCCCGGTGGACGACGAGCGCCGGAAGCTGGTCGATTTCGGCGCCGCCCATCTGGTGCTGCAAAGCACCTTTCTGGTGGGGCCGGGCTCCGCCATCCGCACCTTGGACGATGTGGACAAGCCCGGCGTGCGCGCCGTGGGCGTCGAGAATACGGCCACCGCGCGCGCGGCGGCGCGGTCGCTGAAGAACGTGAAACTCGCCCTTGTAAAGACCGCCGACGAACTGTTCGCGCTGCTCGAATCCGGCAAGGCGGATGCGATCGCCCAAAGCCGCGAGTCGCTTACCGAGATGTCCGCCAAGCTGCCGGGCTCGCGCGTCCTCAACGGCGCGTTTCTCAATTCCTTCGTCGCCGTCGCGGTGCCGAAGAACAAGCCCTTGGCGCTGGCTTTCGTGACCAACTTTATCGAGGACGCGAAAGCGGCGGGCAGCGTGCGCCGGTCGCTGGACAGGATCGGCATGAAAAGCTCGGTGGTCGCGCCCCCGGGCGTTGTCCCCTAAGCCTGGCGCGCCCTAAGCCGCTAAGCCTGACGCGCTTTTTTTTCCGCCGCCTCGAGTTGCGGGGCCGAGGCCGGCGTCTCGACCTCGACGGTGGCCAGATCCACGGACCCGATGCGCGTGGCGTGACGGACAATCCCCTCCGCCGAGACGCCGATGTCGCGCACGTCCTGTTCCGCCTGCGCGAAATGGCGGCCGAGCTTGCCCACCCGTTCCGCCAGCCGGCCGGCGTCCAGCGCCAATTGCCCCACTTCCTTCTGGATCAGGTGCGCCTGTTCGCGCACCCGCGCGTCCTTCAGCACCGCGCGCACCGTCACCAGCGTCGCCATCAGCGTCGTCGGCGACACCAGCCACACCCGCCGCCGCCCGGCGTTTTCCACCACCGTGCCGAAACCGGCGTGCAGTTCGGCGTACACCGCTTCCGAGGGCAGGAACATCAGCGCCGATTCCGCCGTCTCGCCGGGGATGATGTATTTCTCGGCGATGTCGTCCACATGCTTCTGCACCGCGCTGGCGAAGGCGCGCGCCGCGGCTTGGCGGGCGATATCGTCGCCGGCGGCGCGCAGCGCCCGGTAGGACTCCAGCGGAAACTTGGCGTCGATGACGATGGAGCCCGGCGGGTTGGGCAGCCGCACCAGGCAATCGGCGCGGGTGCCGTTGCTGAGCGTCGCTTGCAGCGTGTAGACCCCGGCCGGCAACGCGTCGCGCACGATGGCCTCGAGCTGAACTTCCCCGAAAGCCCCGCGCGCCTGCTTGTTGGACAGGATGTCCTGCAGGCCCACCACCTGGGTCGAAAGCCGCGCGATCTGCGCCTGCGCCGCGTCGATCACCGCCAGCCTTTCGCTCAAGGCCGTGAGGTTCGTGCCCGTGCGCTGGGACGCCTGGTCGATGCCTTCCCCCAGCCGCTTGGTAAGCGCTTCGATCCGCGTTTCCAGGCTCTGGGCCAGGTCGCGGCTGGCGCGGTCGCCGACCTCGTTCAGCTGGCGCAACTGGCCCACCAGCTCGCTGTGGCGGACCAGCACGATCCCCAGCATCCCGATCAGGGCGACGGCAATGACGGCGGCGGCAATAGCGAGAATATCCACGAGGCGGCTCCGAATTTCGCTTTCAGTCAAATTACAGCGATAGGCTCTTATTACTCGTTGAAGTCAGGTTCGTACTCCACATCTTCGTCCTGGGAGGTAAAGTACTCAGCCGCGTCAAAGGTAAACGTCGCCTTGTAAGCATCTCCAAGATTGGCCACGCTCAGTTGGGAAAGACCAGATATCTTTAGTCCGCACGCGATGCACTCAAATTTTGAGGGAAGATACTGCTGCGTCTCGGTGATCTGATCATCCTTGATACTCTGCATCGGGGCGGCAATTGGCGAGCCAGTGACGATTGAATCGGAATTGCATGACGGGCACTTGACGCGATGCCCATCATGTTTGGTCGCCCAAGTCGAAGATTGAGCGGCCATCTTATTTTTTTCTTCAGCGTTTTTCCGTTCCCAGACTGTCTCGTGCGCTTGGATCAACTTCCGTACTGCCTTGGCGCTCTCGTCAGCGGCGGCGGCAATCAACTCTGACGCCACCTGCGCCTCGGCAGCGCCGACAAACGCCTCGAGGTTTTGACCCATAGATTGCAGTATCACTTCGCATGCGCGATAAAAGGTGGGTAGCCACCTAGAGCTCGTGACACTGTCGAAGGGAGTCTGTCCAGAATGCAATTCCTCATTGCGCTTGGACATGTGCGCTGCACAGAATCCCTCAAGCTCCGTACTAAAGTTTGGCATTGTTCCGCTAAGTCGGCTAAGCACCAAAGCTATGTCAAGAGATCGAGGGATGAACTTTGGTGTCTTCGGCGGGAAGCCAAGAGCGTAGTAAAGATTATTCCAATCCTTGGGATCAGCCAGGAGTGCTGGACTGACGTTTGCAAGACCTGCCCTCGCCAACAATTCCAGCGCCAAGCTGGACCAAAAAGCGAACCTCCAATCGTCGCGAGGAAACGATAGCATTTGTTCAATGTACCGTTGTGCCTTGGTGAGTAGGGCATCTTTGGACCAGCCATGTGGAAGCCGAGTCGGCATTGGAGCAACCGTGGTCAATGTATTTCTCCAAGGTAGGCTCGATCTATGCGACGCCCGCGGAATGCAGCGGAAACGGCTGATCGACCGTGCAGCATGCGCCAATTGTCAACTATGAGAGTGTCGCCAGGCGAAGTGAGCAACACGTCAACGGGGCTCGAAAAGCTGACATAATTCTTAACTGCATCGTAGATGGACACGCTGGCTTCGGTCGCGGGCGCAATAAACAGACTGTCCCAGCGGAGCATCCACACTTTCCCATCAAGATTTTCTAGTAACCTAAATATAGGCCGTGTAAGCCCCACCGGTCGGCGAGGCTGGACAAGCGCGCGCCTAAGCGCGCGTTCTCCGAGATCAGCTCGTAGAATGCTTCCATCAAGCAATCTCGTTGCAACAGTGGCTGCGCCGATTACGCAGCGAAGTGCAATGTAACGGGGAGGAATACACCAGTGTGCAAGGTCGGTGTGCAGTGGAAATTCTCCCCAACCGTAGTTGCCACTATACGTGTTCGGAGTCGATTCATCGTGTGCGCGAGGAGCAAGAGTATGCACATCTGGCACGCCGGGCAGTGCTTGAACGCGACCTAGCCTAGAAAAGACAGCACAACTCTCATCGTCGGGGATGTATTGGCGCGCAATAGCAAATCCGCATTCATTGACTTCTGCGACGATAGTAGCACTCACCTACATTCCCGCAGCGTTATGACGAAGGCCCCGCGCGCCTGCTTGTTGGACAGGATGTCCTGCAGGCCCACCACCTGGGTCGAAAGCCGCGCGATCTGCGCCTGCGCCGCGTCGATGACCGCCAGCCGCTCGCTCAAGTCCGAAAGGCTCTTCCCCGTCCTTTGGGTGCTTTGGTCGAGGCCCTCGCCCAGGCGCTTGGTCAGCGCCTCGATGCGCGTCTCGACGCTGGCGGCGAGGTCGCGGCCGGCGCGCCCGCCGACCTCGTTCAGCTGGCGCAACTGGCCCACCAGCTCGCTGTGGCGGACCAGCACGATCCCCAGCATCCCGATCAGGGCGACGGCAATGACGGCGGCGGCAA
>CAZIVY010000642.1:0-1541 GCA_964542505.1 uncultured Rhodospirillaceae bacterium | reverse complement strand
GGCGCCGACGGCGGAATGAGGATGCCGAGCGTCCCGCCCCCCGCCACCACGCCATAGGCGCTGCGCGCGTCGTAACCATAGCGCAGCATCTGCGGAATGGCGACGGCGCCGACGGTAAGCGCGGTGGCGACCGACGAACCGGAGACGGCGGCGAAGACGGTGCAGGCGAAGACCGTCGCCACGCCCAGTCCTCCGGGCAAATGGCCCACCAGCGTGTGCGCGGTGGCGTAAAGGTCGTCCACCACCTTGCCGCGCACCATGAACTGCGCCATGAGCATGAAGAGCGGCAGCGACACCAGCAGATAGACATCGAGATGCGTGAAGATGAATTCGCCCAGCGTGCCGAGCCCGCCTTCCGCCCACCACAGCACGGCGCCGGAAAAGAGGAACATGCCGGCGAACATCGGCACGCCGGTGTAGAGCAGCGCGGTGAGCGCCGCCAGGATGAGCAGGAATGTCACTCGCTCATGCCTGGCGCCGAGGATGCGTGGGGCGCCGGCGGCGCGGGCTCGATGTCGCCGGTGTAAAGCCGAACTAGGCTCGCCACGCTGACCAGCAGCAGCAGCAGGCCGCCCAGCGGCACCAGCGACTGCACCGTCCACATAGGGACCAGCGGCAGGCGATTCGAGACGATCCCCAGCAGGTGCGAAAAGGCCACCATCTCCAGCCCCTCGTCCACCAGGAAATAGGCGACCACGGCGACGCTGAGCGACGCCGCCGCCGCCGCCACGCGGCGCCAGCCTCGGGGCAAGGTCAGGACCAGCGCATCGACGCCGATATGTTCATTGCGGCGCTCCGCCTCCGCCGCCGCCAGCATGACGGTGGCCACCACCAGCCAGCCGGCGATTTCGTCCGCCCAAATCTGCGGTTGGCCGAGGAAGTAACGGAACGTCACCCCGTAAACGACAATGGCGAATCCCGCCAGAAGCGCCAACGCCCCCAGGCGGGCGCCGATCCGCGCCAGGAGGTCGGCGGCGCGCACCAGGCGGCGGAGCGCGCCCGCCACGGGCGTCGGCCTCGGCTCCTAGTACGGGCTTTCGTGGATGCGCCAGTCACCCCCACCCCGGCCCTCCCCCATCGAGGGGGAGGGGGCGATTTGTTGGCCGCAACCAATATTTCCTCCCCCCTTGCGGGGGAGGGTAAGGGTGGGGGGTGAGCCGCGCATTTCTGACTCCCGTCGCTAGAGCTTGCCGAGAAGCTCGATCAGCTTGCCGCCGTCTTCCGGCGCCGCCTTGATGAAGGCATCGATCACCGGTTTCTGCATCGCCGCTGTCCACGCCTTCTGCTCGTCCACCGTCTGCACGTGGATGGTCATGCCTCTTTCGCGCAACTGCCCGGCGGCGGCGGCGGCGGTGGCTTCGGTGACGCCGATGGCGTCGACCTCGGCCTTGTTCGCGGCCTTCTCGATCGCGGCCCGCTGGTCGGCGGTGAGCTTCCCCCACCAGGCGGGATTCACGTACATGTGGAAATAGACCGAGAAATAGGGCGTCACGGTGCCGAATTTCTGCACCTCGAAGAACTTGCGGCTGACGGCGGCCGAA
>CAZIVY010000641.1:0-2950 GCA_964542505.1 uncultured Rhodospirillaceae bacterium | reverse complement strand
GATAGGCGGTGGCGGCGCCGTAAATGCCGCCGCCGACGATCAGCACGTCGGTCTCGACGGCGCGCGTCCAGGGCTCGGCCGTCATGTCCCCGGCTTCCGCGCGATGGCCGCGATCGAGACCGGCTTGATGGGCGGGCGGGGCGCGGCGAACGACAGTTCATCGGGCGCGGCCGCTCCTGCCGTCGCCAGCATTTCGGCGACCAGCGGCCCGCAATAGCGCCCCTGGCAGCGCCCCATGCCGGCGCGGGTCTGGCGCTTCACCGCACCGAGCGAGGCCGCGCCGCCGCTCATGGCCTGGCCAACCTGGCCCAGCGTCACGCCCTCGCAGCGGCAGACGACCGTATCCGCGCCAGCAAATTGCGTCGTCAGCCGCGGCCCGGCGAACAATCGCCAAAGGGCGGTTTGAAATGCGTGATCGCGGCGGAGACCGGCGCGGCTTGCCCGCAGTTCGGTTTCCACCGCCGCCGGCATCGCCTTGCCCAAGGATTGCGCGGCGGCGCATCCGGCGATGAACCCCTGCGCCAACGCGGCGCGGGCGCCGCCCAATCCGGCGGCGTCTCCGGCGATATAGACACCCGGCTTCGTCGTCAGCCCATCGGCGTCGCGTTCCGGCGTCAGGCATGAATTGCCTTTGTCGTAGCGGTGGCGGCAGCCGATGGCGCGAGCGATTTCGTTGGCGGGAAGGAAGCCATGATTGACACAAACGGCATCGACGTCGAAATCCCTGCGGGTGCCAGAAATCGGCGAGCCCGACCGGTCGATGCCGGCGATGGTCGCCTTCTCGACGCCGTTCTTGCCCGCTACGGCGACGACGGCGTGACCGTGGTAGATCGGCACTCCCGCCAAGGAGAGAGATCGAACATAGCGAAATCCGTCGCGGATGAGATCGGCGGATGCCATCCAGCCGCGCGCGAGCGCCGGCAACTGGCGCGGACCGGGCCGGCGGGCGGTCTCGACCACCGCCACGACCGCGACCCCGGCGGCCGCCAACTCGGCCGCCACTTGCAGGTTGAGCGGCCCATTCCCGGCGATCAACACGCGCCGCCCAGGCGCCACCCGGTAGACGCGCAGCAATGTCTGCGCCGCCCCCGTGGTCATGAAGCCGGGGAGCGTCCATCCGGGAACCGGGACGCCGCGCTCATAGGCGCCGGTGGCCAATATCAAGCGCGACGGCGCGAAAAGCTGCTGCGCACCGCCCGCGACGACGGCAAGCTCGGCCGGCCCGAAGGCGCCCCACAGCGTCGCGTCACGCCAGACGCGGACGCCCCGGCGTTCGACCTCGGCGATGAGTTCACTCCCCTTGCGCGCCTGCTCGTCCAGCGGCGCGCCGCCGGCGACCTTATAGGCCTTGGCGAGCTGCTTGAAATACTGGCCGCCCAGTTCGGGGCGCTCGTCGATAAGGGCGGCATCGGCGCCGCAAAGGGCCGCGGCGCGGGCGGCGGCGAGGCCGGCCGGGCCGCCGCCGACGACGAGAATCTCGGGCCGCTGAACGGGAACCGGACCGTCGGCATTGGCCGCGGCGGCGGCCATGGGTTCCGCGTCATCGGCAAAAGACGCGATCCGCATGCCGTCATGAAGTGGCGTCGCGCAGGCGCGCACGCCGGGCCCGCCATCCACGGCGACAAGGCACTCCTGGCAAACCCCCATGCCGCAAAAAATGCCGCGCTTCGAGCCGTCTGCGCGATGGCCGAAGGCCTTGTGTCCCGCCGCCGTCAGCGCGGCGGCAAGGGACTCGCCTTCAATCCCTTGAGCCGCATGGCCGTCAAAATGGAAACCGGCCTCGTCCGCTTTGCGGCATTTTCCATCGACGCGGAATGTCATAGAATGGCGCACCGTACCTTTGGGAGCCCAGGAGCCGCCTTATGGACCGTAACACCGTCAACTGGCAGGGACAGTTTACCGCGCTCATCACGCCGTTCGACGCCGACGGCAATATCGACGAGCCGGGCCTGCGCCGGCAGGTGGATTTCGTCATCGCGCGCGGCGTCCAGGGCATCGTCGCCAATGGCTGCACGGGCGAGTTCTGGGCCCAAACCATGGACGAGCGCAAACGGGTGGTGAAAGTGGTGGTCGAGCAGGCGCGCGGCCGCATCGCCATTCTTGGCAGTTCCAGCGCCCCCGCCACGCGCGACGTCGTCGAACTCACCCGCTACCACAAGGAAATTGGTTGCGATGGGGTGATGATCATGCCGCCCTTCATGGTGCGGCCCAACAAGGACGACATCTTCCACCACTACAAGGCCGTCTCCGACGCCGTCGAGATGCCGATCCTGCTCTACAACATTCCGCGCGACATCGTGAACGACCTGACGCCGGACCTGGTGAATCGCCTGGCCGATCTCAAATGCGTGGTCGCCATCAAGGACAGCACCTTCGACTTCAACATTTTCTTGCAGCTTCAGGGCCTGGTGAGCGACCGCATCCGGGTGATGATCGGCCCCTCCACCATGTTCGGCGCCGCCGCCGTCCAGCATGGCTGCGAGGGCTGGGTCGATACCTTTTCCAATTTGTGGCCGGAACTCACCGTCGAGCTTTACCGCACGGCCAAGGCGGGCGACATAAAGCGGGCCGCCGCGCTGCAAAAAACGGCGTCGGATTTCCGCCGCTTCATGTCCCAGGGCGACTGGAACATGTACTGCTCGGTGAAAGCGGCGATGAACATCGTCGGCTTGCCGGGCGGTTATCCGCGCCTTCCCTTGCGTCCGCTTGGCGAGCCGCATCTGGCCGTTATCCGGCAGGGCATGAAGCAATTCGGCGTCCCCGGGGCCAAGCCCCGCCTCGCCGCCGCCGCCGAATAGCGCCGGTTCCACCCCGGGCCTCATTCGGCGCCGGGAATCCGGTCGGGCGGACATTCGCCGGCGATCCGGCCGTCGTTGACCAGCACCACGCGGCGCGCCAGGCGCCGGGCCATGTGGTGTTCGTGGGTGACGACCATCATCGTCATCCCTTC
>CAZIVY010000640.1:0-2217 GCA_964542505.1 uncultured Rhodospirillaceae bacterium | reverse complement strand
CAAGGACAGGATGGAGCGCTTTTTCCACAGCAATCCCGGCATGCGCTCGCGCATCGCCCACCACGTCGATTTTCCCGATTACAGCGCCGACGAACTGGTGGCCATCGCCAAGCTGATGCTGGCGGAAATGAACTACCGCTTCGGCCCGGGCGCGGAAGCGGCCTTCGGCAAATATGTCCGCCGGCGAATGAAGATGCCGCAATTCGCCAACGCCCGCAGCATCCGCAACGCCCTCGACCGCGCCCGCCTCCGCCAAGCCAACCGGCTGTTCGGCAAGGGCGGCGCACGGCTCACCAAGGTCGATCTGGTGACCATCGCGCCGGAGGACATTCTCGCCAGCCGGGTGATGACGGACGGCCTTCCCGACGATCCCGAAATCCCCGGCGCTGGCCCGACGAATCTCCCTTAAGGTGCTCTCCGGACTAAGGTGCTCTGCGGACAATGCTGTGAATTGGTCGCGCTGTCATGATCGAAAACAATGGCCATTCAACGGCGAAATTTGCCCATGTTATGGATATCGGGAGGGTGTAGACCACGTGTTCGCTTCTTCTCGTCCTCACGAAAAGCGCGGCTGATTCCCTCGAGCGCCCTGCCCCCTGACCGGACAGATTGATCGCTTGCCTGTTTGATTCGGACGTCGAATGTATCGTCAACCAGCATGCGGCGGGCTGCTTCCGCGAGGTATCCGGAGCGGGTTAGGCCCGTCTTTCCGGCCGCGCTATCGATGGCCGATACCAACCCCTCGTCCAAGCTCACGTTGAGCCGCACCGCGCGGGCGCGGGGGGGCAGCATGGGAACCAAAACGACGACGGCGCCGGAAAAATCTTCGGCAAATTCGGGATTCGTTCGCAATAGCTCCACGGACGAAGGTCGCGGAATCGCCTCGCCATCTTCGATCAGTCCTTCGATATGAAACCGGAGCGCTTCGGCGCCTTTTTCCACGACGGCCTCGATGGACCGGGCGGCGGAAACGCATCCGGGAAAATCCGGGAAGGAGATGCCGTAACCGCTTTTCCCTCCATGAATCAATCCGACAAAACGGCGCATAGCCTACCTCCTTTTACGCCAGTCCCAGCCCGCCCGCCGATAAATGCTCCGCAGCGTGCCCAGGGGAATGTCCTTAACCGGATGCGCGACGGTTACGCGCCCTGGCTTGATCGGATGCTTGAATTGCACATGGCTACCTTCGGTAGCGACTCGCATCCAACCATCTTGGGTCAGCATTTGAATAACGTCGCGGCTGTTTGCAGATCTCATCGGCGCCCATAAAGTGTGTAATTAATTACACAACTTTTCCTCAAGGTCAAGCGGATAAGTATGTTAATACACATGACGGCATGGCCAGCGTAATTGCCGCAATGGCAAGATCGGGATAACTTTGAAGGAGTGCGCTTCAACCCCGCGGCGGAGGCGGCCATCGGCGACCATCTGCACCGACGCACGAAAATGCCCCCATTCGCCGGTGCCCGAAGCGTACGGAACGCCCTCCGCTACGCTCTTGCGGCCCTGGCCTTGGTCCTGGCGGCGCTGCCGGCGGCGGCGGAGGACGGCCCCTTGATCGCGGCGGCGTCCGACCTGCGTTACGCGCTCCCCGAAATCGCCGCCGGCTTCGCCGCCGAAGGCGGACCGCGCTTGCGCCTCGCTTTCGGATCGTCGGGCAATTTCCGCCGCCAGATCGAGCAGGGCGCGCCCTTCGAGCTGTTCATGTCCGCCGACGAGGGTTACGCGCTGGCGCTGGTTGAATCCGGCCACGCCATGGACGCGGGCGCGCTCTACGCCGAGGGGCGTATCGTTCTTTTCGCGCCCACGCGCTCCACGCTCGGCGTCGACGGCGGGTTGGCGGGCCTGGCCGACGCCTTGAGAGGCGGCCGCGTCGCCCGCTTCGCCATCGCAAACCCCGAGCACGCGCCCTATGGCCGCGCGGCGCGCGAGGCGCTGACAGCGGCGGGCCTGTGGGAAGCGCTGCGCCCGCATCTGGTGTTGGGCGAAAACGTCGCCCAGGCGGCGCAGTTCGCGCTGGTGGGCGGCGCCGATGGCGCCATTTTGCCGCTATCCCTGGCCGGCGCCGACGCCATGAAGGGCCAGGGGCGCTTCGCCCTCATCCCCGCCGGCCGTCACGCACCCTTGTTGCAACGCATGGTGCTTCTCAAGGGCGCCGGCGAGGGCGCGCGGCGCTTCTACCGCTACATTCAGTCGCCGGCGGCAGCGGCCGTGCTG
>CAZIVY010000639.1:0-7690 GCA_964542505.1 uncultured Rhodospirillaceae bacterium | reverse complement strand
CGTGTCGTCATCGTACCGGGCGGCGGCCCGTTCGCCGACGCCGTGCGCGCGGCGCAAGCCCGCTTCCGATTTTCCGACCGCGCGGCGCACCTTATGGCGCTGTTGGCCATGGAACAGTACGGGTCGATGCTGGCGGACATGGCCCCCCGCGTCGTGCCCGCAACCAGCCGGCGCGCGATCCGGGAGGCCCTGGCTCGCCGCCAGGTGCCGGTGTGGATGCCGTCCCGCATGGTGGCCGGGCGGCGCGGCATCCCGGAAACTTGGGCGGTGACTTCCGATAGCCTGGCGGCGTGGCTGGCGCGTGAACTTGGCGCCGAGCGGCTGCTGCTGGTGAAATCCGCCCGCCTCGACAAAACGCCCGCGACCGCCGCCGCCTTGAGCCGGCGAGGGGTCGTCGATCCCTGCTTCCCCGCCATGTTCGGCGCCTGGAAAGGCCGCGCCTTCATGGCCCACGCCCGCCAGCATCGGCAACTTGCCGCCATGCTGGGCGCCGATGGCCCGCCGGCGGTGGAAATTCTCAGGCCCCGCTGGATTTCCAAGCGACCGGGATATGCTCTAATGCGCCCATGGCGGAAAAAGCGCGCACCCCGCGCCTCGCTTGGGCGCTGACGGGATCGGGACATTTCTTCACCGAAAGCCTGGCGCTCATGCGGCGCGTGCCCGACCTTGACGTTTTCGTCAGCCGCGCCGCCGCCGAAGTCGTGCGCATGTACCGCCAGGAGATGAAGGCGCTGCCCGCGTCGGTGCGCATTTTCAAGGACACCACGGCCAGCGCCGCGCCGGTGGGATTGTTCTACCACGGCGTCTATCACACGCTGGTGGTGGCGCCGGCCACGTCCAACACGGTCGCCAAGTGCGTCTATGGGATTTCCGACAACCTGGCCACCAACGTCTTCGCCCAGGCCGGAAAGTGCCGCCTGCCGGCCATCGTCTTCGCTTGCGACACCGCGCCCGAGCTTGAGACCGAGGCGCCCCACGGCATGGTCAAGGTCTATCCCCGGCGCATCGACCTTGAGAACGTGGAGCGGCTGAAGGCCTTCGAGGGCACGACGGTGGTGGAATCGCTCGCCGATCTGGAGCGTGCGCTGGACGCGCGCCTCGCATGCCTGAACACATCCTCTTCCTGACCGGGCATCTGGCCGGCCCGCGCCTGGGGCGCGTGCTGGCGGCGATGCAGCCGACGCCGTTCACCTTCGAGGTCCGCGACATCGGCGTCCAGGTGGCGGCGCTGATGACCGCCGAGTTGATCGCGCGCCGCCTCAAGCCGCCGCTCAAGGCGAGCCGCGTGCTCCTCCCCGGCCGCAGCCGCGGCGATCTGGAAAAGTTGAGCGCCCATTTCGCCGTGCCCTTTGCCCGCGGGCCGGACGACGTGGGCGACCTGCCGGAATTTTTCGGCCGCGCCACGGCCAAGCGCGACTTGTCGCGCCACGATGTGCGTATCTTCGCCGAGATCGTCGATGCGCCGGCGCTCGACATCGACGCCATTTTGCGCCGCGCCGCCGCCTACCGCGACGACGGCGCCGATGTCATCGACCTCGGCTGCCAGCCCGACACGCCGTTCCCGAAGCTGGAGGAGGCCATTGCCGCGCTCCGCGCCGCCGGTCATGCGGTCAGCGTCGACTCCGCCGACGCCAGCGAGTTGAAGCGCGGCGCGCTTGCCGGCGCCGATTACCTGCTCAGCCTGACCGCCGCCACGCTCCACGTCCTCGATGTTTCACCGACCGTGGTGCCGGTGCTGATACCGGAAACGCCCGGCGATCTTGGTTCCCTGCTCGCCGCCATGGACCGATTGGACGCGCGCGGCCGGCGCTACTTCGCCGATCCGGTTCTCGACCCCATTCATTTCGGCTTCACCGCCTCGCTCCAGCGTTACGCCGAGTTGCGCCGCCGCCGCCCGCGGGCGGAGATATTGATGGGCACGGGCAATCTCACCGAACTCACCGACGCCGATTCGAGCGGCGTGAACGCGGTGCTCATGGGCATCGTCTCCGAACTCGCCATCGGCAATGTGCTGGTGGTGCAGGTCAGCCCCCATTGCCGCCGCGCGGTGCGCGAGACCGACGCCGCGCGCCGGCTGATGTTCGCCGCCAGGGACGAGGCCAGCCTTCCCGCCGGCATCGACGCGGCGCTTCTTTGCTTGCGCGACCGCCGGCCCTTCGTCGCGACGCCCGACGAAATCGGCGAGCTTGCGGCGGCGGTGCGCGACGACAGCTACCGCGTCGAGGTGGGCTCCGACGGCATTCACGTCTTCAACCGCCAGGGCCACCATGTGGCGCGCGAGGGGGCGGCGCTGTTCCCGCGCCTGGGCGTGGCCGACGACGGCGCCCACGCCTTTTACCTCGGCGGCGAGATCGCCAAGGCGCAAACCGCCTGGGAACTCGGCAAGCGCTACGTGCAGGACGAACCCTTGAATTGGGGTTGCGCGGTGGAACGCAAGGCGGAAGACCTGACCCGCTTCCACGCGCCGGGGCCGACGCTCGCCGGCAAGCGCGGCAAGGAACCGCCGGAATGATCCGCGAACTGGTTCTCACCACCATGGATGCCGGCGGTCGGGTCCACATCGCCCCCCTGGGCTTGCACGTCTCCGGCTCGGGGTATATCGCGGCGCCGTTTCGGCCCTCGCGCACGCTCGACAACCTCCAGGTCAACCCCTTTGCCGTCGCCAACTTCACCGACGATGTGCGCGTTATCGCCGGCTGCCTCACCGGGCGGCGCGACTGGCCCACGCGGCCGGCCTCGACGGTGAAGGGCGCTGTTCTGGTGGCGGCCCTTGCGCACGCCGAGCTCGAGGTGGAGCGCGTCGAGGACGATCCGCTGCGCCCGCGCTTCCATTGCCGCGTCGTGCACGAGGAAACCCACGCCCCCTTTCACGGCTTCAACCGCGCCAAGGCGGCGGTGGTCGAGGCGGCGATCCTGGTCAGCCGCCTGCACATGCTGCCCATGGATAAGATCGACGCCGAGATCGCCTATCTGCGCATCGCCATCGACAAGACGGCGGGGCCCGAGGAACGCGAGGCGTGGGAGTGGCTGATGCACCGCGTCGCCGAGCACAAGGCCAAAGCCGAGACCAGCGCATGACCGGATTGTTGGCCAGCGTCACTTCGGTCGCCGAAGCGGAACTGGCGCTGGCGGGCGGCGCCGACATCATCGACCTCAAGGATCCTGCCCAAGGCGCGCTAGGGGCGCTGCCGGTGACGGTCATCGCCGCTACCGTCGCGCGCATCGGCCGCCGCCGCACGCTGAGCGCCACCTCGGGCGACATACCCATGCAGCCCGCGCCGTTGATGAAGGCGGTGCGCCGCATCGCCGCCACCGGCGTCGACATGGTCAAGGTTGGATTGTTTCCGGGCGGCGACCGCGACGCCTGCCTCGGCGCTCTCGGCGAAGAAGCAAAGCGCGGCGCCCGCCTGGTGGCGGTCCTGTTCGCCGATCTGGCGCCGGATTTCGCCCTCATCCCGCGCCTCAAGGCGCTGGGCTTTGCCGGGGTGATGCTGGATACGGCGCGCAAATCGGGCGGGGCCTTGCGCCAACATCTGGACGATCGCGCGCTGACGGATTTCGTTTCCGCCGCGCGCGCGGCGCATTTGCTGACCGGCCTGGCGGGTTCCCTCGGCGTCGCCGATGTCGCGCCGCTGGCGCTGCTGCAACCCGACTATCTGGGCTTTCGCGGCGCTTTGTGCGCCACGGGGCGCACCGGCGCGCTCGACCGCGAGTGCCTGGGCGCGCTGCGGGCCGTGCTTGACGCCGCCAATACGGCCAGCGCCGCCGCCGGCGTGCAACGCGCCACCCATTCCAGGCATTCGGACCGGCCAGCGAACATCCCGATCGCGTCGGCGTAAGGCCGCTTCAAGCGCGCCGCCAGGTCGCGCGCTAGAAATCGCCCCACGCCCGCGCCCACCACCGGCGCGTTGTCGGGCAATCGGGCGCGTTTGGCGACGCGCTGCGTCGCGCCCGAAATCAATCCGAGTTGGCGATCCGCCAGTTGCGCCGCGAGCTTCCGCCATGCCGCCAGCGGCGCGCTTTCCACGTCGCGCCCCAGCATGCGCGCCAGGCGCCGGGCGCTGTCCTTGGCGCTCTTGCCGCGGCCGTCGGCGCTCGCGTGCTGGTCGGCGCCGGCGGGCAGCCGCCCGGTCAGGCGGTGCAGGTCGGCGGCGGTGGCGAAAAACTCGTTCATCTGCCGCTGGCGCTTGCCGGCGAAGCGGACTTCCTCGGCGATGACCATCACCGGCGTGCGCGTAACCCCGGTGTAGACCAGTTCCTCCGCCACCATGCGCTCGTCGTCGCTCATGCCGGCCGCTTTCACCCGCCCGCCCGCGAAGGGCACGATGTCGGTGGTGGTGCTGCCGATATCGACCAGGAGTCCGCTCGGCCAGCGCTGGGCCGCAAGGGATGCGCTGGCGTGCCAGTTGGCGGACGCCACCTCGCGCCAGCGCCGCCTCGCCGCGTTGCCGTCAAGCCAACCCGCCGGGCCGGCGTAGTACAGCACTTCCGCCCCCGCCAGTTCCGCGTCCATGGCAGCCACCAGTTTCGCCACGCCCTCCGCGCGGCTGGCGAACATATCCACCAGCTCGCCGGTCATGGTGATGGCGTGCCGCCCGCTGGGCGCCAGGCGCGAGCGCACTTCCGCCAGCGCCCGCGCCAGGTGTTCCATTCCCATCCACAGCGGGCACGGCACTTGCGCCGCCACCAGCAGGCAGCCGCCGGCATCGGCTTGCGCCGCTTTCAGGTGCGCGCCGCCCACGTCCCATCCGGTGGCGAGCGCGCTCACGCCGCCTCGACGACCACGGTCTGGGGCGTGACCGTCCGCTGCCGCCACGCCGGCGCCGCCGGTCCCAAAAGCTCGAACACCAATTGCGCCGGGTTGATCCCGATAGCGGACCGCAAGCCCACATAGGACGTGGTCAGCCGCGGATTGACCTCGATGACCACCGGACCTTGGCCGCCCATCACCACGTCGACGCCCACATAGCCCCACAAGTCCGGCATGGCGGCGGCGACCTGGGCGGCGATGGGCGCGAGCATGGCGCGCCATCCCTCCAGCCCGCCCACGACCCCGCCGCGATAGCGAAAGCGGCCGTTCTCCAACTTTACGTCTTGGCGGTTGCACGCCAGCAGCCACGCTCGGCCGTGGGCGCAAATCATCGACAGGCTGCCGGCGGCGCCCGGCACGAAGGCTTGCGCGATGCAACCGGCGGCCTCCGGGCGCCCGGCCATCGCCACCAGATCCTCGGCCGTGGCGATGAAGTAGGTGCGCTCGCACCCGGCGCCGTCATCGGGCTTTACCACCCAGGGCCCCGGCGCCGCGATGGGCGCGTCCGCCAATGAGAAGGTCGCAGGCGTGGGCACCCCGTGACCCGCCAAATGCCGGAAGGTGGCAAGCTTGCTCGCCGCCAGCGCCACCGCCGACGGCGAACAGCCAAGCAAGATCCTGCCTGAAGCGAGGACCAAGGCGCTCAGGCGTTCAAGCAATCCATCCGTTTCCGGGGCGATGGGCCACACCGCGTCCACCTGGGCAACGATCTCCGCCCAGGCGGGCCATGGATCGGCGTCCGCCGGAAGAACCCGCCAGGTCGCGTTTTCAGAAGGCGGCGGCTTCAGGCGCGAATCCCGCGCCGCGACCACCGTCATGCCCGCCACGTCCGCGACATCCTTGACGAGAGCCGTCAGCATCATGTCACCTTCGCGGCAAAGCCCAGGCGGCAAGGCTTTGCCGCCGAATCCGCCGCCGGTCACGAACTCGCAAACAAAGACACGCAAGCGCGCTCTCCATGCATCTGCTGCCGGTGATCGACCTCAAGGGAGGTATCGCGGTGCACGCCCAAGGCGGGCGGCGCTCGACCTACGCGCCGGTCAAGTCGGCCCTCTGCGCCAGCAGCGATCCCGTGGACGTGATCGCCGCTTTTCGCGGGCTGCATGACTTTGGCGAAATCTATGTCGCCGATCTTGACGCCATTGGCGGCGCGCCCCCCGACGACAAGACGCTGGGGCGCATGAAACGCGCTTATCCCGGCCTGCGCCTGTGGGTCGACAATGGCCGGGCGGAACCTGGTTCCTGCCGCGACTGGCTGCGCCAGGGCCTGGGCGCCCTGGTCATGGGGAGCGAATCCCAGCGCGACACGTCGACGCTCGATGGACTGCTCCACGCCGGCTTGGGCGACGAGATCGTGCTGTCGCTCGACTTTCGCGGCGACGATTTTCTCGGACCCCGCGCGCTGCTCGACCGGCCCGGACTCTGGCCGCCGCGCGTGATCGTCATGACCTTGCATCGGGTCGGTAGCGGCGCCGGGCCGGCGCTCGACCGCCTTGACGACGTGCGCCGCCGCGCGCCGGAAGCGCGCATTTACGCCGCCGGTGGCGTGCGTGGCGCCGCCGATGTGCTGGAACTGCACCGTCATGGCGTCAACGGCGTGCTAATCGCCACCGCGTTGCACGATGGACGCTTGGGACAGACCGAGATCGCCGCCCTGCGCGCAGCGACGGCGGCGCCGCTCCACCCGCCGGGAGGAGCGGCCACCGCACGCCGGTCGTGAGTCGCGCGCGTGCGCGGCCCACGATGGCGCTTTCGCCTGGTTCAGGCGGCGAACGGATGCTTGACGGCGTCCTTCTTCGTCACCACCTCGCGCGCCTTCGGCTCG
This sequence comes from uncultured Rhodospirillaceae bacterium, assembly GCA_964542505.1. Lineage (GTDB taxonomy): Bacteria > Pseudomonadota > Alphaproteobacteria > Ferrovibrionales > Ferrovibrionaceae > CAZIVY01. The sequence goes on along the minus strand of CAZIVY010000639.1, from coordinate 1,055 downwards.
CCGGCCACGGCGCGCTTGATCGACTGCTTGGTGGCTTCGTAGTTGTACTGCTGGATCTTCTTGTCGTCGGCCGCATCCCAATGAATGAACACGCCGACGCAAATGAAGAGATCGTCGGCCTCGTCCATCGGGATGGTGCCATCGGCGACGCAATCGGTCACCGCCTTGCCCACCGCGTGTTGGGCCGGTCCAAACATCTGCACCGCCTGCTTCGCGGTCTTGATCGTCACCTTATTGAACAGGATGGTGTTCGGTTTGCACGCCAGATTGGGCGCCACCAGCGCCAGCAGCGAGGTGAACCCATCCTTGTTGTTGGTCAGCGCGTTGCAGAACGCCGTCTCCGCCGCCGAACCGCGCGGCCCCATGATGAGATCGATATGGGCCACTTCGTTGCCATCGCCAACCAGCGACTCGCCCACCATTACCTTGTTGATCTTGGCCATTGGATCATTCCTCCCTTGATTGATAAACCCGCGTTCCTAAAATCCCCTATGCGGAGCCATCCTTGTCTTCAGCATCCGCCAGCGTTGCGAACGGACCGGTTGGCCAGACGGCACCCCTGATGAAAGAGGATTGGAGCGAAATCGTAGCCTCAACCCGCCACCGTCAGCAAGAACCTATTTTTCTCCTAGCACCCGCCATCGCTGATCCGCGCCCCGCGCGCCTTGCGCGCTGCTATACATTGGCGGCAATGCCGCCGGGGGCGCGGACCATAGATGAAGGGTACAAACCTATTGAATCTGTACCGCTTTCGCGAATTCGCGGGTGGCGTCTCGCGACTCACGAATTCGCGAAAGTCGGTACTAGTTAGGGAGCCCGCGCCACGATGGTCGCGGTCATGACCGCCAGTTCATGGTGGGCGACGCCCCGGTAACGGGCGCAAAGCGGCATCGTTCCCAGCGCCTTGAGGGCGTCCGCGTCCGGCGCGCCTTCGATGGAAAGCGCGCGAAATCCGGCCTCCTTGAACAGCGCGACGTATTCGTAGCCGCGCAGGCGGTTCTGGTAGTTTTGCGGGTTGATCCCGGTGAACCGCCAGAAGGGCTCCTCGTAGCGCA
>CAZIVY010000638.1:0-1990 GCA_964542505.1 uncultured Rhodospirillaceae bacterium | reverse complement strand
GTCTGTTCCACCACCGCCCCTTCGGCTTGGCTGCCCGACAAATGGAACTCGCCAATGCCCTTGTGGACGCCAAGTTTCAGGCGCTCCGCCAAGTACCCGGGGGTATCCGGGTTGTGATGCCAGTCCGAAATGTCCTGACCGGTCCGGTAAGGGCGCAGCACCGGCGCGAAGCGGTCCGGATCGCTGCGGTAGAGCTGGAGCGTGCCCTCGTCGGGGGTGCTGGAGACCGCCGCCATGACTACCCCCGCGGCGTCGAGCAAAGCGACCGCCCGCGCTAGCGGTATCTCGCTCCACGCCGTTTGGCTGTAATGAAGATGCGCATCGAACAGCGGCAGCCCCCGGACATCAATCGGGGAAACCGCCGCCGTTTGCGCCCATCCTGCCGTTGCAAGTGTCGATAGTAATGCCGCCGCGATCCACGTTCCGCGCATCATGTTGGTCCGCCTCCAGCCGCAAGGCTCAGCGCGCGACCAGGATACCGGATTTCTTCAAGACGCGAACCAGGAGGACGAGGGCGGTGGCGGCAACGATCACGGCGATATTGGGCCACAGCGGCGTCGGCGGGTAGAGGTCCGCCGCCGGGCCGTGATGTTCGACGGCATGGATGGCCGCCGCCACCACCACCCAGGCATAGACGCTCGAGTAATCCTTGATGAGCGCCCGCCGCCAGTCGAACGCCATGCCCTCGGCGGACTGGCGGTAACGCCGGAAATCCGGCCAGAACCGCGGCACCTCGGTTTTGTAGCGCGCATAGTCGGCGCCGAACTTGGCGCCCAAATAGCGTTCCTCGGCGGCGACGATGCCCGCATAGGCAAGGCCGAAAAAGGCGGCGCCGAGAACATAGGCCCAAGGATTGTTGTGCATCAGGAACAGGCCCGCCAGCACGGCGGCGTTGCCCACGTAAAGCGGATTGCGGCAGACGCCGAACATGCCGTTGACCACCAGGCGGTCGGCGAAGACCTGCTTGTTGACGCCGCCGCGCTTGATGTAGGCGAGCCCGATCACCCAGAAGCGGAAGGCCGAACCCGCCGCCGCCACCCCAACGCCCGCCAGGTCGAGCCACCGGTCAGCCTTGCCGCTGCCCGCCAGCGGCGCCGGGTCGAGGCCAATGAAGACGGCGGCGAGGAAGGCCGGGAAGGCGTAATTGCGGTACTTGAAAAACCAGTTGCCGAGGCGGATCAGCGCCCCCGGCGCGTCCTTCGGGCCCGACATTACTTGGTCGCCAGGATCCCGCAGAAATTGTACCAGCGGAAGAACGTCTCGACGGAACGAAACCCGGCGTTCTTCAGCAGATCGATGTTTTCCTCGATGCGGTAGGGGATCAGCACGTTCTCCAGCGCCTCGCGTTTCTGCGCGATCTCGAGGTCGGAATAGCCTTGGCGGCGTTTCATGCCGTGGTAATAGTCGATGAACAGCCGGTTGATGCCCGAATCCTGCGCCGTCAGCTTCTCGATCAGAATCAGCCCGCCGCGTTCGTTCATGCCGTCATGGATCGCCTTGGCCACCCTTTCGCGGTGCAGCGGGCGCACGAACTGGAGCGTCAGGATCATCACCACGAAGGAGGCGTTGGTAAGCGCCCCCATGCCGTGAATGTCGGCGCAGCGGAACTCGATCGTGCGCTTTTCCGACGCCGCCTTGAGCTTGATCCGCGCCTTGTCGAGCATCTCGTTGGAATTGTCGATGCCGACGAAGGTCACGCTCGGGTCCACCACCGGATCGAGAAGCGCGAAGGTGGTGCCAGTGGCGCAACCGAGGTCGTAGAGGCAGGTTCCAGGCGCCGCGAAGTCGCGCGCCATTTCCGCCGTCATGCGCTGCAGCTCGCCATAGAAGGGCACCGAGCGCCCCACCATGTCGTCGAACACCTGCGCGGTTTCGGTGTTGAAGGTGAAATCGGTCGCGGCGCGGTTTTCGGCGAAGATGCGGTCCGCCACCTCGCCACGGGGCTGCAGCGGCAAAACTTTCGGATCGTTTTTCATGGCCGGAGATTCCT
>CAZIVY010000637.1:0-2144 GCA_964542505.1 uncultured Rhodospirillaceae bacterium | reverse complement strand
GCAGGCCGATGCCCGTGCCCTCGTGGCCACTGACCAGGCTGTTGCGTACCTGCCCGAACGGCGTGAGCGCGACCGCGATGTCCTCCGGCTGCATGCCAACGCCGGTGTCGCGCACGATCACCCGCGCTTCGCTGCCCGGCGCAACCTGGGCGCGGACATCCACCCGCCCGCCATGGCGCGTGAACTTGACCGCGTTCGTCAGCAGGTTGACCATGACCTGCTTCAGTGCCCGCGCGTCAGCCCATAACGCCGGTAATTCCGCCGAAACCGCGGCGTCGATCGTGACCCCGCCTTCCGCGGCGCGCGCACGCACCAGGCGTAGCGACGCGGCGACGATATCGGACAGGCGGCACTCCTCTTCATGCAACTCCGCCTTGCCGGCCTCGATCTTCGACAGGTCCAGAATGTCGTTGATGATGGACAGCAAATGCCGCCCGCTTTCGTGAATATCGCCCACATACTCGCGGTAGCGCGGATTCTCGACCGGACCCAGCACCCCATCCTTCATCGTTTCCGAGAAACCGATGATGGCGTTCAAGGGCGTCCGCAATTCGTGGCTCATGTGGGCGAGGAAATCCGACTTGGCGCGGCTGGCGCTTTGCGCCTCGACCAGGGACCGGTTGAGATGGGCCGACATTTCCTCCAACTGGCGGCTTTGGCGGGCGAGCGCGCCCATGGCCTCCGACAGCTCGCCCACGCGCCGCTGCAGCGCTTCTTCCTTGTTTTCGAGTTCGCCCAGGTAGCGCGCCCGCTCGTTCTCGCCGCGCTTGAACTCGCCGGCGATCTTGTGACCGTAGATGGTGACGCAGCCCACCATCAACAAAATCATGCCGCCGAACAGGTATTCGAAACGGCGCAGGAACGCCGCTTCCGCCACCTGTTCCTTGAACAACCCCGACTGAATGCCGCGCATGGACTGCGCCGTCACCGCGATCGCCGCCAACAGATTGGCGAACTTGCGGTCCATGCTCGCCATGTGCCGCCCGGCGCTCTCGGCCTGGCCCTTGCGAAAGTAACCGTAGATCTGCTCGGCCTCGGCCAACATGTCGGCCATGGCCGTCTGGATGTTGTCAAGGCGCTCCCGCAGCGCCGGGACCTGTTCCGGCGTCGCATCGCGTGCGACGTTCGCGCTCAACTGCGCGAAATGGCGTTCATAGTCCACCAGGGCGGTTTTTTGCCGTTGTAGTTCGTGGGCCGCGTCGTGCGAGTCGAAGATGTCGTTGCCCGGCGCGTTGACGGCGCCGGCCAACTGCCCGAGGGCCGACAATGCGGCAAGGTGGCCGGCCCAACCCTGGTTGACCTCGACCGAGTTGCGGTAGATCGCCATGATCTGGTGACTGAGCATCAAGCTGCCGCTGACCGTCGCCAGATCGAAAAGGGCAAGAATATAATAGATGAGGTGCCACTTCGGCGCCCGGCGCGCCGGACCAGCCGGCGCGGGCGCCTCGCCGCGGCCTTGATGCGTGGTCGTTACGTCGGTCATGGTTCGCGGCGGCCCGAGGCGGCCCCGGAATTGGGGCGCACGATGCTACCCCGCGAGGAGTAAAGGGGCGCTTACGGAGTGCCTAAGCGGGCGTTAATCCGGGGCCGTCGGCGGCCCTGCCAATGTACTGACTCTGACATTTCGTCCCCTCCCGTCGTCATGCCCGCCCCCGGGCTCCTCGACCCGGGGGTTGATCCGGGCGTCCACACCCCATGGATCGCCGGGTCGAAGCCCGGCGATGACGGCTGGATGGAGGGGCCATAAAATATCAGGGACACAACACTAAAGGCGATTGACGGCGATATAGCGCGCCCCGCGCACCCACGATACCTCGTTGTCGCCGCGAACCTCCACGTTCGTCGCCTTGCGGACCTCGCCGCTTTTCGCGTCGCGCACGGTGACGGCGATTTGCAGGATCAAGGTGCTTACCTTGTGGACCACTCCCGAAATCGCCAGTTCGGCCCCGAGCTCGCGGGCGATGCCGGCTTCGCAGCCATTGCAGCCGTGCAGATGGCCGGCGTCGGCGATGCGCGCCGCCGCCGGTCCCGTGTCGACGATAGCGTAGCGGCCGCTGGCCGCCAGCGCCCGGCGCAGCTCATCGCTCGCCAAACGCAGCCATTGCCGGTGTTCGGCGCGCTCCCCTTCCATGCTGGTATCGGTC
>CAZIVY010000636.1:0-4276 GCA_964542505.1 uncultured Rhodospirillaceae bacterium | reverse complement strand
CTGGGCGCCCCCGAGATCATCGTCAACAACGAGAAGCGCATGCTCCAGGAGGCGGTCGATGCGCTGTTCGACAACGGTCGCCGCGGGCGCCCCGTGACCGGCCCGGGCAACCGGCCGTTGAAGTCGTTGTCGGACATGCTCAAAGGCAAGCAGGGCCGCTTCCGCCAGAACCTGCTCGGCAAGCGCGTCGACTATTCGGGCCGCTCGGTCCTCGTGGTGGGCCCGCAATTGAAGCTGCACCAATGCGGCCTGCCGAAATTGATGGCGCTCGAGCTGTTCAAGCCGTTCATCTACTCCAAGCTCGAACTCAAGGGCCTGGCGGCGACGGTGAAGATGGCGAAGAAGATGGTGGAGAAAGAGCGCCCGGAAGTGTGGGACATCCTGGAAGAGGTGATCCGCGAACACCCGGTGCTGCTGAACCGCGCGCCGACGCTTCACCGCCTGGGCATCCAGGCGTTCGAGCCGGTGCTGATCGAGGGCAAGGCGATCCAGCTTCATCCGCTGGTGTGCACGGCGTTCAACGCCGACTTCGACGGTGACCAGATGGCGGTGCACGTGCCGCTCTCGCTGGAAGCGCAGCTCGAGGCGCGGGTGCTGATGATGTCGACCAACAACATCCTCAGCCCGGCCAACGGCCGCCCGATCATCGTGCCCAGCCAGGACATCGTGCTCGGCCTCTACTACATGACCGTCGAGCGCTGCGCGCCCCGCGGTCTGCCGGTGGCGGTGAAGCAGGCGTCGGACCTGGTGGAGGCGTGGGAGAACGACGACGTCATCGTCTTCGACAAGCGGACCAGCGTCGAGACGCCGAAGCCGGACAGCCGGACCGAGCGGCAGAAGGCGCTCAATTCGACCCACGCGCTGGTGGAGCGCGTGCCGAGCTACCGCAACGCGGGTGAAATCCAGCAGGCGCTGGACCATAAGGCGTTGACGCTCCACTCGCGCGTCAAGGCGCGCTACGCCGCCGTGGACGCCGCCGGCAAGCCGGTCACCTTGCGCGTGACCACCACCGCCGGCCGCTTCCTGCTGTCGGAAATCCTGCCGCGGCACCCCAAGGTGCCGTTCGAGATGATCAACCGGCTGCTGACCAAGAAGGAAATCACCCAGCTCATCGACGTGGTGTACCGCCACTGCGGCCAAAAGGAGACGGTGATCTTTTGCGACCGGGTCATGGGCATGGGCTTCCTGCACGCCTGCCGCGCCGGGATTTCGTTCGGCAAGGACGACATGGTGGTGCCGAAGGCGAAAACCAAGGAGGTGGACGACACCAAGAAGCTGGTGGCCGAATACGAGCAGCAGTACCAGGACGGCCTGATCACCCAGGGCGAGAAATACAACAAGGTGGTTGACGCCTGGTCGCAATGCACCGACCGCGTCGCCGAGGCCATGATGCAGGCGATTTCGTCCGACATCGATCCCGCGAGCGGCAAGGTGCGGCCGATCAACTCGATCTGGATGATGGCCCATTCCGGCGCCCGCGGTTCGGCGGCGCAGATGAAGCAGCTCGCGGGCATGCGCGGGCTGATGGCCAAGCCGTCGGGCGAAATCATCGAGACGCCGATCATCTCGAACTTCAAGGAAGGCTTGACGGTGCTCGAGTACTTCAATTCCACCCATGGCGCCCGCAAGGGGCTGGCGGACACGGCGTTGAAGACGGCCAATTCCGGCTACCTGACCCGGCGCCTGGTGGACGTGGCGCAGGACTGCATCATCACCGAGGACAATTGCGGCACCGAAGGCGGCCTCACCGTGCGCGAGGTCGTCGAGGGCGCCGATGTCATCGCGACCTTGGGCGAACGCATTCTCGGCCGTTTCGCCTCCATCGACATCAAGGACCCGTTGAACGGGCGGGTGCTGGTGCGGAGCGGCGAGATGATCGACGAATTGGGGGTGGACCGCGTCGAGGCGAGCGGCCTGGAAAGCGTTCTCATCCGCTCGGTGCTGACCTGCGCCAGCCGGGTCGGCGTATGCGCCCGTTGCTACGGGCGCGATCTGGCCCGCGGCACGCCGGTCAATGTCGGCGAGGCGGTGGGGGTCATCGCCGCGCAGTCGATCGGCGAGCCGGGCACCCAGCTCACCATGCGCACGTTCCACATCGGCGGCACGGCGCAAGTGGCCAAGCAGTCCAACATCGATGCCGCCCACGACGCCACGATCAAGATCCAGAACCGCAACCTGGTGATCGACAGCAAGGGCCGCGCGGTTGTCATGGGACGCAATTGCGAGGTCATCCTGATCGACGCCAAGGGCCGCGAACGGGCCCGCTACAAGGTGCCCTACGGCGCGCGCCTGGCGGCGGACGACGGCGGCAAGGTCAGCAAGGGCCAGCGCCTGGCGGAGTGGGATCCCCACACGCGGCCGATCATCACCGAGCGCCAGGGCCTGGTGAACTACCGCGACCTTATCGAGGGCGTGTCGGTGCGCGAAGCGGTGGACGAAGCCACCGGCATTTCGTACCGCGAGGTCACCGACTGGAAGCAGCAGCCCAAGGGCTCGGAGCTCAGGCCCCGGATCACGCTCCGCGACGAAAATGGCGGCGTGGTCAAGCTCGCCAACGGATCGGAAGCGCGCTACTACCTGCAATCGGAGACCATCCTGTCGGTCGAGGACGGGCAGGAAGTCCATGCCGGCGACGTGCTGGCGCGCCTGCCGGAGGAAAGCACCAAGACCCGCGACATCACCGGCGGTCTGCCGCGGGTGGCGGAATTGTTCGAGGCGCGGCGGCCGAAGGAACACGCGATCATCGCCGAAATCGACGGCCGGATCGAGTTCGGCAAGGACTACAAGGCCAAAAGGCGCATCATCATCCGCCCGCCGGAGAAAAACGCTCCGGGACTCGAAATCCTGGTCCCGCGCGGCAAGCACATCAGCGTGCAAGAGGGGGATTTCGTCCGCAAGGGCGACTATCTGCTGGACGGCAATCCGGCGCCCCACGACATCCTGAAGGTGATGGGCGTCGAGGCGCTGGCCAATTACCTGGTCAACGAGATCCAGGAGGTCTATCGCCTGCAAGGCGTGAAGATCAACGACAAGCACATCGAAGTCATCGTGCGCCAAATGTTGCGCCGGTTGCAGATCATGGATGCGGGTGACACCCACTTCATTCCCGGCGAGCAGGTTGAGCGCGCGGGAGTGCTGGAAGAAAACGAGCGCGTGACCGCCGAGGGCAAGAAACCCGCAACCTTTGATTACATGCTGCTTGGCATCACCAAGGCGTCGCTTTCCACCGATTCCTTCATCTCCGCAGCCTCGTTCCAGGAAACCACCCGCGTGCTGACCGAAGCGGCTATCATGGGTAAGAAGGACGAATTGCGCGGCCTCAAGGAAAACGTCATCGTCGGCCGTCTGATACCAGCAGGCCCCGGATTCGCTTTTCACAGTACCCGCCACAAGCAAGCGGCTTCGGGTCCCATCGTAGGTGGTGAAGTGGGCGAAGAAGCCGCGGGAGAAGCGCAAGATGCCGAGCACGCAGCTTGACAGATAGCGAATAAGTCCATAAAATCCACAGTCTTTTCGGGACGGCGCTAACTGCGCCGTCCGTATTTTTTAGGGGCTAAGGTTAATGCCGACAGTCAATCAATTGGTGCGCGGGGCGAGATTCGCCAAGCGTATGAAAAGCAAGGTTCCGGCGCTGGGCAATTCGCCGCAAAAACGCGGCGTATGCACGCGTGTCTACACCACTACACCGAAAAAGCCGAATTCCGCTTTGCGCAAGGTAGCACGTGTGCGGCTCACCAATGGTTTCGAAGTGACCAGTTACATCGGCGGCGAGGGACATAACCTGCAGGAGCACTCGGTAGTGCTGATCCGCGGCGGGCGCGTCAAGGACCTGCCCGGCGTGCGCTACCACACGGTGCGCGGCAGCCTCGATACCGCCGGGGTGAAAGACCGCAAGCAGGGCCGTTCCAAGTACGGCGCGAAGCGGGTGAAAGCCGCTTAACGATTTCTTGAGACAACCATGCCACGACGCAGAGAAATTCCCAAACGCAATATATTGCCGGACCCGAAATACAGCAATCAGGACGTTACCAAGTTCGTGAACGTACTGATGACGCGTGGCAAGAAATCGGTCGCCGAAAGAATCGTCTACGGCGCCTTGGGACAGATTGCGGAAAAAACCGGCAAGGATCCGCTGGAGGTTTTCAGCCAGGCCATTGCCAACGTGAGGCCGGTGGTTGAAGTGAAGAGCCGCCGCGTTGGTGGCGCCAACTACCAGGTGCCGGTGGAAGTACGGCCGATACGGCGCACCGCGCTGGCCATGCGTTGGTTGCGCGAT
>CAZIVY010000635.1:0-1544 GCA_964542505.1 uncultured Rhodospirillaceae bacterium | reverse complement strand
TTGACCGCGATCCACGAGGTTTCCCACGGGTCGGCGCGCGCCAGGCTGGCGGCGGCGAAGGACGCCACCGCCACCGGCGGCGTGATCGCCGACAGCACGGCGAAATAGAAAATGAACATGTGCGCCACCAGCGGCTGGACGCCCATGCGCACCAGGCCCGGCGCCACCACCGCCGCGGCGATGGCGTAGGCCGCCGTCGTCGGCATGCCCATGCCGAGGATGATGACGATGCACATGGTGAACAGCATCGCCAGCCACTGGCTTTGCCCGGCAATGGCCAGCACGAGTTGCGAGAAGCGTCCGCCGATGCCGGTCAAGGCGATGATGCCGACGATGATGCCGGCGGCCGCCAGCACGGCCACGAGTTGCACGCAATCGCGCGCCGCGAGATCCAGCGCCTCCAGCACCGCGCGCGGCCCCATGCGGTTTTCGCGCGAAAGCCAGCTCACCACCACGGCGGCGATGATTCCGAGCAAGGCCGAGCGGAACCCCGAATAACCGTCCACGAACGCCCACACCAGGACGACGATCGGCGCCAGCATATAGATCCTGGTCAGCATCGGCGTCAGCCGCGGCAGTTCCGCGCGCGGAATGCCGCGCAACCCGTGGCGCACCGCGTGCAGGTCGCAATGGGCGTAACAGGCGATATAGAACAGCAGGCAGGGAATGACGGCGGCGAGCGCGATGCTGCCATAGGGAATGCCGGTCACCTCCGCCATGATGAAGGCGCCGGCGCCCATCACCGGCGGCGTGATCTGCCCGCCGGTGGACGACGTCGCCTCGATGGCGCCCGCCGTCGGCGCGTCGTAGCCGACCCGGCGCATCATCGGAATGGTGACCGATCCCGAGGCGACGACGTTGGCGACCGAGGAGCCGCTGATGGAGCCGAACAGGATGCCCGACAGCACCGCCACCTTGGCCGGCCCGCCGCGCACCCAGCCCACCATGGCGACCGACAGGTCGTTGAAATAATCGCCCGCCTTCGACTTGGTGAGGAACGCGGCGAAGGCGGTGAACATGATGATGAAGGTCGACGACACCTCGAGCGTGACGCCGAAAATGCCCTGGTCGCTGAAGATGTAGGTGAACAAGAATCCCAGCGCATAGCCCCGGTGGTAGAGCACGCCCGGCAGCCAGGGCCCCAGGACCCCATAGGCCAGGAACACCACCGAGATCATCGTCAAGGCCAGTCCCGCCAGGCGGCGCGAAAATTCCAGCACCAGGAACACGCCGACGACGCCGGCGACAAGATCGCCGGGGGTGTACATCGCCCCGGCGCGGAATTGCAGTCCGTCAAGCTCGACGAAAATATAGGCGGCGCAGGCGATCGCCGCCGCGATCATGATCCAATCGTACCAGGGCACGGAGGTGGGCGAGCGGCCGCGGGCGATGGAGAAGAAGCCGAAACCCAGCGTCGTGCCCCACGCCAGATGAATGGCGCGCAACAGCACCGAATCGATGGGGAAGACGTTGAGAACGACAAGGTGAAAGGCGGTGAAGCCGGCGGCCAGCCAGAAGAAGAGGCGCGCCTGCGCCGGCCCCAG
>CAZIVY010000634.1:0-3525 GCA_964542505.1 uncultured Rhodospirillaceae bacterium | reverse complement strand
TAGGCGCCGGCCATGGCGTCTTGGCGCAGGCCCAGCCGGCTCCACACCTGGCCCAACGCGTCCACCAGATGCGCCATCATGGCGTCGTCATGCATGGGCGAGGGCGTGATGCGCAGCCTTTCGGTGCCGCGCGGCACCGTCGGGTAATTGATCGGCTGAATGTAGATCCCGTGTTCGGCCAGCAGCATGTCGGTGGCCTGCTTGCACAGCGCCGCGTCGCCCACCAACACCGGCACGATGTGGCTCACGCTCGGCATCACCGGCAGGCCGGCCTCGCGCAACAGGCGCTTCAGGCGCGCCGCGCGTTCCTGATGGCGCTGGCGGAGCGAGTTGTCGCCCTTGAGATGGTGGATGCTGGCCAGCGCCCCGGCGGCGATCGCCGGCGGCAGCGCGGTGGTGAAAATGAACCCGTTCGCGTAGGAGCGCACGGCGTCCACCATGAGCGCCGGGCCGGCGATGTAGCCGCCGACGACGCCGAATCCCTTGGCGAGCGTGCCCTGGATGATGTCGAGCCGGTGCATCTGTCCGTCGCGTTCGGCGACCCCGGCCCCGCGCGGGCCGTAAAGGCCGACGGCGTGAACTTCGTCGAGATAGGTCATCGCCTTGTAGCGGTCGGCCAGGTCGCAAATGGCGCCGATGGGGGCGATATCGCCGTCCATGGAATAGACCGATTCGAAGGCGATCAGTTTCGGCCGTTCCAGGGCCTCGGCGGCCAGCAACTGCTCGAGATGAGCCAGGTCATTGTGGCGGAAGATGCGCCGCTCGGCGCCGGAATGACGGATGCCCTCGATCATCGAGGCGTGATTGAGTTCGTCGGAAAAGATCACGCAGTCGGGCATCAGCCGGGGCAGGGTGGAAAGCGCTGCTTCATTGGCCACATAGCCCGAGGTGAATGTCAGCGCCGCTTGCGTTTGGTGCAGGTCCGCCAACTCGCGCTCCAGCAGCACCAGCAGATGGTGGGTGCCGGCGATGTTGCGGGTGCCTCCGGCCCCGGCGCCGTAGGTGGCGATCGCCTCTTGCATGGCCCGCATCACCGCCGGGTGTTGGCCCATGCCTAGATAATCGTTGGAGCACCAAACGGTGACGTCCGCGCCTTCCGCGCCCGCGTGCATGTTGGCCGGGTGGTGCAGGGCGCGGGGGAAACGGCCGGCGCGGCGCGCCAGGTCCGTGAACACGCGGTAACGCCGCTCCGTCTTGAGGCGAGCCACAGCCTCAGCAAAATAACGCTGATAATCCATGGCTTTCCCCGCCTAGCAACAGCCGCCGCCGATCAGCCATAATTTAGCCCGAATCGGGCCCATGCGCCAACGCTCTTAGGCGCTCTCCCCTTAGGGGTAGGGATAGGCGCTCAATAAAGGCGCGGCGCGATCTCAATCGCCGGAGCGCGGACCAGCGGTCCGCGCCGCCGCGGCTTCGAGGGTACCGCAGATTTCCTCGCCCAGCGTACCGCCGTCGCCGGCGATATCGTTGGCGATCACCGCCCGCAGGGCGTCGACATGGGCGGCGATCAACGTCATCTCCGTGGGACCGGGGGGGTGCTCCCGGTCGACGTAGCGGCACAGCAGATTGGCGACGCGCGTCAGCAGCGGATAACCGAAGGTAGCGCCCTGACCCTTCATGTCGTGAGCGATGGTGAACACTTGCCGCAAATGCGTGGCGCGTTCCGCGGGCGCGCTGTTGGCGGCGTCGAACGCCTGCTGCAATTTGGCCAGGTCCTGGCGCGCCACTTCCGGGTAGTTGATCGCCATGCGATCGACCGCCGCCTCGGCGGCGGCAACGCCGGCGAGTGGAAAACCACCGCTTCCCACCTTTTGCTTCAGGACATTGGGCCGGACGATCAAACGCGCCCGGTCGTCCGCGGGATTGCTCGCCGAACTGCTCATGGCCGCACCAGTTCCGCCTACATGGCCAACTCATCGAACGATCTATAACTAAAGATAGTGCCATCCGGCGGTAAATGCCGGGTAAACGATCCCCCGTTCGGAGGATTACTCGGCGGCTTGGGAGACGCGGTTCGGGTGTTGGGCCTCCAGCACGCTGAGGCTGCGGGCGATGGTTCCGATGGGCTGGGTGAAGCGGGCGAACAGAAGGTAAAGAACCGGCACCACGAACAGGCTCAACAACGTGGCGAAGCCCATGCCGCCCACCACCACCACGCCCAACGCCCGCCGTGATTCCGCGCCGGCGCCGGTCGCCATGGCCAGCGGCAAGGCGCCGAGCATGGTCGAAATGGTGGTCATCAGGATCGGCCGCAGGCGCACCGCCGACGCCTCGGCCACCGCTTCGGCGACGGTCCTGCCCGAGTCGCGCAATTGGTTGGCGAATTCCACGATCAGGATCGCGTTTTTCGCCACCAATCCGATCAGCATGATGATGCCGATCTGGCTGTAGACGTTGAGCGTGACGCCGGCGATCAGCATCGACCCCAGCGCGCCGGTGACCGCCAGCGGCACCGACACCATGATGATCGCCGGGTGGACGAAACTCTCGAACTGTGCCGCCAGCGTGAGGAACACCACCAGCAGCGCCAAGCCGAAGGTGAAATAGAGCGCGGCGCTCGATTCCTTGAATTCGCGGCTTTGCCCGCCATAGGAAACGCGGATTTCCGCCGGCAGTTCCTGGTCCGCCGCGTCGTCGAGGAAATCCAGAGCCTCGCTCAGCGTGTAGTCGGGACCCAGCGACGCCGAAACGGTTATCGCCCGCAGGCGATCGACCCGCGTCAGGTCGCGCGCGCTGGCGGTCTCGCTCAGCGACACCAGGTTGAGCAGCGGCACCAGCCGCGCGGCGGACGAGCGCACATAGATGTTGTTGAGGTCGCTGGGCAACAGGCGGTCCTCCGCCCGCGCCTGCAAGATCACGTCGTAGCGCTTGCCATCGCGCTCGAAGGTGGTGACGCGGCGCGATCCGAGCAGGGTTTCCAGCGCCCGCCCTATGGCCTCGATGGAAACGCCAAGATCGGCGGCGCGGTCGCGGTCCACGCGCACGCGAATCTCCGGCCGCGTCTCCTCATAGTCCTTGCTGAGGTTGATCAGGCGCGGGTTTGTCCCCGCGCGGCGGATCAACCGCTCGGCCCATTCGTCCAACACCGCGTAGGAGGGGCCGCCAAGGATAAATTGCACCGGCGCCGAAAATCCGCGCTGCCCGAGGCTGGGTGGGTTGATGGCGAAGATCCGCACCCCCGGCACGCCGAGAAGTTCCGGGTAGATCTTGCGCGCCGCCTCCTGCTGCGAGACCGTACGCTGGTCCCACGGGCGCAAACGAATGATGCCGAAAGCGTTGTTTACCGCCCCCGGCCGGTTGAAGCCCGGCGCCAGGATGGTGAGGATGCTGTCGGTGACGCCTTGTTCCACCAACGGCCGCAACCGGCGTTCGATCTCCACCACATTGCGGCGCATGTAGTCGAGGCTCGAGCCCTCCGGCGACGTGATTTGCAGGAAGATGATGCCGCGATCCTCGATGGGCGCGAATTCCCGCGGCAATTGGCGGAACAATACATAGGCCGTCGCCGACGCCCCCACCGCCAGC
>CAZIVY010000633.1:0-1597 GCA_964542505.1 uncultured Rhodospirillaceae bacterium | reverse complement strand
CGCGCATAGGTGGCGATGACGTCGTCGGCCTCGAAGCCCGGCTTCTCCACCGCCGGCAGGTTGAAGGCGCGCACGGCGTCGCGCATGAAGGCGAATTGCGGCACCAGGTCCTCGGGCGGCGCCTCGCGGTTGGCCTTGTAGGCGGCATAGATTTCATGGCGGAACGTCGCCCGCCCGTGGTCGAAAATCACCGCCAGGTGGCTCACCGCGCCGTCGCTTCGCGCCGATTCCAGCAGCTTGATGAGCAGGTTGCAAAAGCCGACGACGGCGCCCACCGGCAGCCCGTCGCGCTTGCGCGTCAGCGGCGGCAGGGCGTGGTAGGCGCGGAAGATGAAACCCGACCCGTCCACCAGATAGAGCTTGTGGCGGGCCATGGCTTTCGGCGCTGGGTGCGGGGCCGGCATCGGCCCATTATGCCATTAGTGGCGGCTTGATCCCGGGCCCGATTTGCGCACGAAGCGCCGGCCGCAATAGGGGCAGTCGATGGCGGTCTTGCCGCCCAAATTGAGGAACACCCGCGGGTGGCCGAGCGCGCCTTCGCCATCGCAGGCGACCACCTCGTCCTCGACTTCGACCGCTTCCGGGGCGGCGTTTTCCGAGCCTGGGCTGGACATGGGCGCGGAGTTTAGCCTTAGCCGCCGCGAACGCAACCGCCCGTGCGGCGTTTGCCAGGGCGAACGGCATTTTGTATGGTCGCCGCTGGCGCTGACTTATGCCCGCCCAACGCACCCGTAGCTCAGTTGGATAGAGCGCTGCCCTCCGAAGGCAGAGGTCGCAAGTTCGAATCTTGTCGGGTGCGCCAATAAACAGGCAGTTTTTCGATTACGCTGTCGCCAAGCTTTGCGCCTAGCAACCACCTAGCAACCACGGGATGCGGATTCGCGGGCTTCCGAAGCCCGTGCGGCGCCGGAAGCGGCCCGCCCGATCCCCCCCCGTGCCCGCCGCCCCCCTTCGCCCTTCCTGGCGCGAGCGGCGGCGCTGGCGAGCCTGACCAGCCCGCAGGCTAACGTGCTCCGCTACCAGTCATTCGCGTGACCGCGCCGCCCGAGCGCCGAGGCGGTACCGGTGCCGGAGCTTGGCCCGTGACGCCCAGTTAATGCCCGATGGCCGGGGCGGGAAGCGTTGGCCCTATCGGCGAGAGTGCGCCGCCCCGGCAGCCCCCCCCTCGGCTCTCCGGCGTTAGCGCTAGACCCCCTCATTGCGGGCGCCCGATTCACGCGGTTTTTGCGCCTGTCGGCCAGGACATGCTAGGATTGGCGTCCTAGAGCAACCACTTTTGCGAAGGGTACCGACCATGACCATCGCACCACGCACGGGACTTGCCGGACCAGTTAGCGGCCCCGGACATGAAGGGTCGTTCGAGACGCCTTCCCCGCCCCGTGGCAAGCATCCCCCGCTGGGCTTGGCGGTTAATGAAGCCATCGCGGCGGCCCGATCCGCGCGGGCCATGCCGGCAGCCCCCGATATGCCCTACGGCTGCGAAGGGCCGAGCAAGCTCTTTTGCAAGCCCGCGCGCTACCGGACGGAGTGACGGCGGGTTGAGCGGCGCAAGCAAGCCCCGCGATCCCGCGCCGGACGAGACAGGCCAGCCCCCCTG
>CAZIVY010000632.1:0-5094 GCA_964542505.1 uncultured Rhodospirillaceae bacterium | reverse complement strand
GAGGAAATCTTCGGCTGGGCCAAGACCGTCGGCGGTTTGACCCAGGTCAAGGTGCGCGGCCTGGCCAAGGTCAAGGCCGTCTTCCTCTTCGCGTTGGCCGCCTACAACTTGATCCGCCTTCCCAAGCTGCTGGCCCTCACGGGATAGGCGCGTTTACGACCAAGGAACCATCCTGGAAATCAACCAACGGCGCCCGAAAACATGATCCCCGAAACAGAAAATCACATGCCCAGGCCAACGCAAAACCCAACGAACAAGCCGTTCACCAGTTTTTCAACAGCCTGCTAGTTTGGATTTTAAGACGTGGATGCCCGCGACAACCCCCGGGTCGAAGAGCCCGGTGGCCAGGCATGACGAGTTGGGAACAGCGGGTCTTGGTATAAATTGGTTTTTCGTTCGCCCTTCGAGACTCTCCCGGGCTCTGGCCCGGGGGCTCCTCAGGGCGAACGGACCATGGAAACTGCCGTTCGCGGTGAGGGCTGGCGCTGAGCGCAGCGAGGGGCAAGCGTCTCGAACCACGAACGGCCAAAATATCGGTTAGGGCCGTTGGTGCTATTCCGC
The DNA here is from genome assembly GCA_964542505.1 of uncultured Rhodospirillaceae bacterium. Lineage (GTDB taxonomy): Bacteria > Pseudomonadota > Alphaproteobacteria > Ferrovibrionales > Ferrovibrionaceae > CAZIVY01. The sequence goes on along the minus strand of CAZIVY010000632.1, from coordinate 4,533 downwards.
GGCCAGTGGGCGGGCGGCGGCGGCGGCGGCGCGCTCGCGCGCATAGGCCGCCGCGATGCCGAGCAGCCTGCCCATTTCGGCCCGCACGCGCTCGAACCCCGCCCCCTTGCGCGTCGTCGTTTCGTCCATGTAGAGGCGGCGGTTGATTTCGATTTGCAGGCTGTGGCGTCCGCGCGCCGGATCGCCGTGCCGGCGCACGATTTCGGCCCCCTTGAAGGGGTCGTTGATGCTTACCCGGTAGCCCCGCTGCGCCAGCGAACGGGCGACAAGTTCGGTGAAGCCGCGTTCGCACGCCCGGCCGTCGAGGTCGCCGATGCAGAAGTCGGGGCGGCCGCGCTGGCCCTCGCCGCCGCCGAGCGAGGGCATGGAGTGCCAGTTGACGTGATAGACGACGCCGAAGCGCCGCCGGAGCGCCGCCGAGGCGTCCTCCATCTCGCGGTGGTAGGCGTCGTAGCAGCGCGCGATTCGCCCCTCGACCTCGGCCAAGGCCAGCTTGCGGTCATAGATCAGGCGCGCCGGCCCGATCAGCTTCCACACCAGGCCGACGCCCGAGGCGACCTTGTCGGTGTTCGCCAGCGGCCCCGGCCACGGCTCGGACAGGAGATCGGGATCGATCTCGTCGCGGCCGCGGTTGACGTCCACATAGGCGCGGGGGAAGGTCGCCGCCACCATCACCGCGCCGTGGGCCGGCGCCGCCGCGATCAACTCGTCGACCCAGGCGTCCTCGGTGTGCCGCAATTCCTCGCGCGCCACCGCGGCGGCGAAATCGCCGGGGTAGTCGCGGCCCGAGTGAGGGCTGTCGCAAAGCAAGGGTGCGTCGCCGATGTCGGGATCGCGCCGGTAGAGCACGCCCGGAAGTGTCTGTGTCTTGAACACGCCGCAATGTGCCGCAATCGGCGTCGGCTGACAAGATTAGTTCGGCCGGACGCGCGGAAAATAAGGCAGCAGGAACAGCGCCCGCGCCGCCATGAAGGATTGCAGCGCCAGCCACAGGCCGTGATTGCCCCATTCCGGCGCCGCCACCGCCCACACGGCGAAAAACACCCCCAGCGCCGCCAGCATGGCGTTGCGCATCTCCCTCGCCCGCGTGGCGCCGATGAAGACCCCGTCGAGCAGGAAGCACCACACCGACACCAGCGGCGCCGCCACCACCCAGGGCAGGTAAGCGAGCGCCTCGGCGCGCACCGGCGCCAGGTCGGTGAGCAGCGCCACGGCCGCGCCGCCCATCGCCGCGAATCCGATGGCGAAGGCGAGCGCGCATCCGGCCGCCCATTGCGCCGCCGCGCGCACCACGCGGTCGAATCCCGCCCGGTCGCGCCGCCCGATGGCGGCGCCCGCTAGCGCCTCGGTGGCGTGGGCGAAACCATCCAGCGTCTGCGCCATGATGACGACGAAATTGTTCAGCACCGCGTTGGCGGCGACCGTCACGTCGCCCAGCCGCGCGCCCTCGGCGGCGAAGAAGGCATAGGCGATCATCTGGCAGAGCGTGCGGACGAAGATGTCGCGGTTGACGCGGAACAAGCGGATCAGGGCCTGGGGTGCGAAAACCCGCGCCGCCGCCAGCCCCTCCCCGTGCCGACCCGCATGCCGGCCCGCGCGCCGGTGCACCATCCGCAGTCCCACCCCGGCGGCGGTCCACGACGCCAGCAGCGTGCCCGCCGCGACGCCTTGCACCCCCCAGGCGAAACCGGCCACGAACAGCACGTCGAGCCCGGCGTTGATCCCGATCATCAGCGCGTTGAGCTTCAGCGCCGCGCGCGTGTCCTGCACCCCGATGAGCCAGCCATTGACGCCATAGACCATCAGCACGCCCGGCGCGCTCCAGATCGCGATGTCGAAGAAGGCGCGTGTTTGCGCCTCCACGGCCTGGCTGCCTTGCAACAGGGCGAAGGCGGCGGCCGCCAGCGGCTGTTGCGCCGCGATCAGAAGCAGCCCCAGGCCCAGCGCCAGCAGCGCCGCCCGCGCCATGCCGGCGCGTAGTTCCGCGCCGTCGCCCGCCCCCAGCGCCTGGGCGGCGAATCCCGTCGTGCCCATGCGCAGGAAGCCGAAGCCCCAGAAGAGAATGCCGAATATGGAGCCGCCCAGCGCCACCGCGCCCAGCGCCTGGACGTCGCCCGTATGGCCGATGACGGCGGTATCCACCATCATCAGCCCCGCCGGCGCCAGGTTGGACGCTATCGCCGGCCCGGCGATGGCCCACACGGCGCGGCGGTCGCCGGCCGCAAGGCCAGCGCGGGTGAGCGCGGGCATCATCGGTTGGGGCCGCGGCGGAAGCCCACTATAATCCGCGCGCGTTCAGATCCCGCCGGAATTGCCGCATGGACTTCGATCAGTTCTTCAAGGCCGAGTTCGACCATCACAAGACCGTGCTGGCGGCGACCCGCAAGAGCCTGGGCGAGCCCTTCGCGCAACTGGCGGACCGCTGCAGCCAGGCGTTGCGCAACGGCGGCAAGATTCTCTTTTTCGGCAATGGCGGCAGCGCCAGCGACGCTCAGCATCTGGCCACGGAACTGACGGTGCGCTACCGCCACCCGCGCCGCGCGCTGCCGGCGATGGCGCTGGCCACCGATGGCTCGGCGCTCACCGCCATCGGCAACGACATGGGTTTCGAGCATGTCTTTGCCCGCCAGATCGAGGCCCTGGGGCGCCCTGGCGACGTGGCGCTCGGCATCACCACCTCGGGCCGCAGTCCCAACGTCACCCGTGGCCTGATGCAGGCCCGCGACCTTGGCATGACGGCGGCCGCGCTTTGCGGCCGCGACGGCGGCGAATTGCGCGGCGTGGCCGATCCCTTGCTGATCGTGCCCGCCGACTCCACCGCCCGCATTCAAGAGATGCACATCCTTATCGGCCAGGCGCTCTGCGCGGCGCTGGAAATCGATCTGGGATTGGTTCAGCCCTAGCACCGGCTTTCGCGCGTTCGCGGGTCGCGAGACGCCACCCGCGGATTCGCGAAAGTGGTGCGGACGCAATGGGTTTGCACCCTTCATCCATAGTCCGCGCCCCCTGGCGGCATTGCCGTCGATGTATAACAGCGCGCAAGGCGCGCGGGGCGCGGATCAGCGACGGCGGGTACTAGGCGCGGCAACCGCAGGGGCGGCCCCCGGACACTTCGTTCCGGGGGTCAAACCTATGAACGCCGAAGGCGTTCATGCCTACAAGCGTCACCTCGGCGCGCCCGCCGCGATCCCGTCAGGACTTGACGACGTTCGGAGCGTCGGCGGCGCCGGCGCGCGCGGTCGCGTTGCGCGTATCCACCACCAGCGGGCAGTTCTTCACCACGGCGGCGTAATCCACCGCGTCGTGGTCGGTGCACACGATGGCGGCGTCGTAGCCGCCAATCGTCTTGGGCGACAGGGCGACGGAGCGATGCCCGGCCAGGCGCGGATGCTCGCGGGTGACGTGGATCTCGGGGATATAGGGGTCGTGGTAGCTCACCACGGCGCCGCGTTCTTCCAGCAGCTCGAAGATTTTCAGCGTCGGGCTTTCGCGCAGGTCATCCACGTTTTTCTTGTAGGCCAGGCCCAGCAGCAAGATCTTGGCGCCGCGCAGCGGCTTGCCGAAGCGCGAATTCATCGCGTCCGCCAGGCGCTGAATGACGTAGCGCGGCATGCCGGTGTTGACCTCGCCGGCGAGCTCGATGAAGCGGGTGGCGATTTCGTACTCGCGCGCCTTCCACGTCAGGTAGAAGGGATCGATGGGGATGCAATGCCCGCCCAGGCCCGGCCCCGGATAGAAGGGCATGAAGCCGAAAGGCTTGGTCTTGGCGGCTTCGATCACTTCCCAGATGTCGATGCCCATGGCGGTGTAAACCAGCTTCAACTCGTTCATCAGCGCGATGTTGACGGCGCGGAAGATGTTTTCGGTCAGCTTCACCGCTTCCGCCGTCTGCGTGCTGCTCACCGGAACGGTGCGGACGACGATGGCGTCGTAGAGCGCCAGCGCCAGTTTCAGCGCCTCCGCCCCGTCGCCGCCCACCACCTTCGGGATCGAGTGGGTGGAAAACTGCGGGTTGCCCGGGTCTTCGCGCTCGGGCGAATAGGCGAGAAAGAAATCGCGCCCCGACTTCATCCCGTTGCGCTCCAGGATCGGCTTCAGCACGTCCACGGTGGTGCCGGGATAGGTGCTCGATTCGAGCGCGATCAACTGCCCGGCGCGCAAGCGCGGCGCGATCGATTCGCCGGTGGCGATCACATAGGTCATGTCCGGCTCGCGCTGCTTGGTCAGCGGCGTCGGCACGCAGATGATGATGGCGTCCATGTCCGCCAGGCGGTCGAAATCGGCGGTGGCGTCGAAGCGTCCGCTGGCGTTGAGGCCTTGGATCACTTCGGCGGGAATGTGCTTGATGTAGGATTCGCCCGCCTTCAGCTTCGACACCTTCACCGGGTCGATGTCGAAGCCGGTGACCGGGAAGCGCCGCTCGCAGAACACGTGCACCAGCGGCAGGCCGACATAGCCCAGCCCGATGACGCCCACCTTGGCGATCCGGCGCGTGATCCGGTCGAGCAGCAACGCGGCGCGATCGGATTCCGC
>CAZIVY010000631.1:0-2059 GCA_964542505.1 uncultured Rhodospirillaceae bacterium | reverse complement strand
GGGGCTTTCGCGTGCGCCTGCGCAAGCTCGACCCCTACATCAACGTCGATCCGGGGACCATGAGCCCCTACCAGCACGGCGAGGTCTATGTCACCGACGACGGGGCCGAAACCGACCTCGACCTCGGCCACTACGAACGCTTCACCGGCGTCCCCTCGCGGCGCAGCGACAACATCACCACCGGGCGCATCTACCAGGATGTGATCGCCCGCGAACGGCGCGGCGACTATCTCGGCGCGACCGTTCAGGTGATCCCCCACATCACCGACGCGATCAAGGAATTCGTCCTCGACGAGACCGAGGGTCACGATTTCGTGCTGGTGGAGGTGGGCGGCACGGTGGGCGACATCGAGGGCCTGCCGTTCTTCGAGGCCATTCGCCAGGTCGGCATCGAGCTCGGCCGCGAGCGGGCGCTGTTCATCCACCTGACGCTGGTGCCGTGGATCGCCGCCGCCGGCGAGTTGAAGACCAAGCCGACGCAGCATTCGGTGAAGGAACTGCGCTCCATCGGCATTCAGGCCGACATCGTGCTCTGCCGCGCCGACCGCCCGATCCCGCCCAGCGACCGGCGCAAGATCGCGCTCTTCTGCAACGTGCGCGAGGAAGCGGTTATCGAGGCGCTCGATGTCCCCACCATCTACCGCGCCCCCTTGAGCTACCACGAGGCCGGGCTGGACAGGCAGGTGCTGAAAGTCTTCGGCATGGAGAACGCGCCGGCGCCCAACCTCGATCCCTGGCGCGAGATCGTGCAACGGGTTCTGGCGCCCGAAGGCGAGGTCACCATCGCCGTGGTGGGCAAGTACACCGGGTTGAAGGACGCCTACAAGTCGCTGGCCGAGGCGCTGTGCCATGGCGGCGTCGCCAACAATGTGCGCGTCAACCTGGAGTGGCTGGAAAGCGAAATCTTCGAGGGCGGCGGCGACGTGGGCCAGCGTCTCGGCGACGTGCACGGCATTCTGGTGCCCGGCGGCTTCGGCGAGCGCGGCGCCGAAGGCAAGATCCGCGCCGTGACCTTCGCCCGCCAGCGCCGGCTGCCCTATTTCGGCATCTGCTTCGGCATGCAGATGGCGGTGATCGAGGTGGCGCGCAACCTGGCCGGCATCGACGACGCCTCGACCAGCGAATTCGGCCCCTGCGGCAACCCGGTGGTGGGGCTGATGACCGAATGGATGCGCGGCAACGAACGCGAACAGCGCCGCGCCAATGGCGAGCTTGGCGGCACCATGCGGCTCGGTTCCTACCCGGCGATGCTGGCGCCCGGCAGCCGCGTGGCGGAAATCTACGGCGCCGAGCGCATCGACGAGCGCCACCGCCACCGCTACGAGGTCAACACCCGCTACCGCGAGGCGCTGGAACGCGCCGGCCTGGCGTTTTCCGGCATGTCGCCCGACGGCTTGCTGCCGGAGATCGTCGAGATTCCGGGCCACCCGTGGTTCGTCGGCGTCCAGTTCCATCCCGAATTGAAGTCGAAGCCCACCGATCCGCACCCGCTGTTCGCCTCCTTCGTCAAGGCGGCGGTGGCTCAGTCGCGGCTGGTCTAGATGGCCGCGCCGCGTCACATTGCCATCGGCGAATTCCGCGTCGGCAACGATCTGCCGCTGGCGCTGATCGCCGGTCCCTGCGCGCTCGAAGGCCGCGAGCACGCCCTCGACATGGCCGGCAGCTTGCGCGACCTGACCCGCCGGCTCGGCATCCCGCTCGTTTACAAGACCTCGTTCGACAAGGCCAACCGCACCTCGGTGGGCAGCAGCCGCGGCCTTGGGCTCGAAGAGGCGCTTCCCATCTTCGACGAGATTCGCCGCACCTTCGGCGTGCCGGTGCTGACCGACGTGCATCTGCCCGAACAGTGCGCGGTGGTGGCGGGTTCGGTGGACGTGCTGCAAATTCCCGCGTTCCTGAGCCGGCAGACCGATCTGTTGCTGGCGGCGGCGGCGACGGGCAAGCCGCTCAACATCAAGAAGGGCCAGTTCCTGGCCCCCTGGGACATGAAGAACGTGGTGGCCAAATGCGACCACGCCGGAAATCGCAACGTCATGGTCTGCGAGCGCGGCGTGTCCTT
>CAZIVY010000630.1:0-1691 GCA_964542505.1 uncultured Rhodospirillaceae bacterium | reverse complement strand
GGGGTCGATCCCGCGCGTGACGCGCTGCGTCACCCAGTAGTCGTCGTCCTTGGCCAGAAGCGGGAGGTTGCGGCTCAACACTTCCCCGGTGACGCGAGCCAATTCCGCCGGCGACAGGCCGGGATCGATGCGCACATAGCGCAGCGAGCGGTAGAGGCGCTGCAAATGCTCCTGCAACTTGAAGATGCGGTGGCCGAAAGTCCGCGTCGAGTCGAAGACCGCGTCGCCGTACTTGATCCCGCGATCGCGAAAAGGGATCACGGCTTCGCTTTCGGGCACGAACTTGCCGTTGAGATAGACGGTGCGCTGATTGGGCAGGTTCATCTTCGTCCTCGGCGGGTCAGGTGGCGCGGAATTCGCTTAAATGACGAATGAGTCGCGACCATTCGCTGGCGCGAACGGCATCTTGGAATCTTTTATCGGCGGTGGCAACGATACCTCCAACGGCTTCGGCGCAGGCAAGATAAACGCAGTCATGGACGGGGTGATCGAGTTCCAGCGCCATCTGCAACGCCCGATCGATAAGGTCGGCTGACGGTCGCAATTCCGGGACTCCCCTGAGATGAGCGAGAGCGATGGCTTTGGCTTGGCCACCGTCGATTTCCTTTCGCTTCGCCTTTTTCCACGCCGCGTTCGCCATCTCCACGGGCAAGAGATCGGGCGCGTGAAGGATGTCGTCTCCGTCGAGTAGTCGCCGGGCTTCCGCGTGCAAGTTTTCCGCCAGGAACCATTTGATGGCGACGCTGGCGTCGATGACAAGGTTCACCGGTCGCGGTCCTCGCGAATGAGGAGTGCGCTATCGGTTTGTTTCACCCCCTTGGGGGTCATTGCCGCGATGCGGTCCGCTTCGGCGCGAAACTGCCGCATCTTTTCCCGGTGGCCAACTTCCTTCGACAGAATTTCGCGTAGTTCCGCTTCCAGCGACCGATTGTTTTCCTTGGCCGAGGCTTTCAGCTTTTTGACAACCCTGTCATCGAGGTTGCGGATGGTGACGGTCCCCATGGTTCCCTCCAAATTCGCCTGTTTGACATCAATATGCTAGCAAAATGATGTCATTCTGTCAAGCCAACAGCCCGTGCACGTACCAGCAGGGCGCCCCGCCGCCGGGAACGCGGTAGAGCCAGAAGCGGCGGCCCTGCTCGTCCTCCAGGCGCCAATAGTCGCGGGTCGGCGCGGCGCCGTCGCGCCACCATTCGGGGGCGATGCGTTCCGGCCCCTCGGCCCGCGCCACCCTATGCACGACCCGCCGCCAGCGGAAAGCAGTGGGCGCCTCGTCCGCCGCTGCTGTCGCCTCCACCGGTTCGGGGCAAGGCAGCAGGCGCAGCGGCGCGTGGCTGTCGGCGGTCCACGCGCCGCCTCCCGGCCGCGGCCCTGAGAGCGCCGGCGCCAGCGTCGCCGCCCGCTCCGGGATATGGCTGTCGGCGGCGGCAAGGCGCAACACGCTTCGCGGCCCAAGCCGCGCCGCCAGGCGGTCGATCAGCTCCACCCAGGCGCACGTCTCGGGTTCCGCCGGGTCGAGCGTCCGCGGCTCCGGCGCCAGCCCATCGGTGGCCGTGGCGGAAAGAACGATTTCGTCGATGCCGAAGCCCGGTTCGACGCCGTCGAGGACGACGGCGAGAAGCCGCAGCAGATGCGGGGCCGCCCGCGTCGGCCGCGCGGTGCCGATGCCAAGCCGCTGCGCCGTGCCGTCG
>CAZIVY010000629.1:0-7421 GCA_964542505.1 uncultured Rhodospirillaceae bacterium | reverse complement strand
CCGGTCAACGACCGAAACGGCCGCTGGCGGAGAAGCCCCGCGCTATTAAACTTCGCCATTGGAAGGGCCTCCAATGCCCTTCCACCTTGAATCACGTCACGCAGCCCGTGTGAATCCCCTCATTTCTGCAACAGGTCTATTCTAGAAACTCTGGAGAAAAAGAGCCGCGCACCAACTTGTTTTTCTTGCCCAATCCAAGCAAGCCGTTGGGAATTGGCGAGCCATCGGCATTCGTTACGCCTTTTTCTCTCACCCAAATCCAAGCCAAATTATCAGCACACCCGAAAGCGTTGAATACGAATGCCTGAAGGTTGATAACGGCATCGGACAATTCGTCACGAGTCGGTAGGGCTGTCCGATCCGGGGGCAAAATCCGAAAAACGTTCTCGATGCACCGAGCTAACGTTTTCAGCCGCCGCGCGAAACCGTGGCGGGCATATTCGCGAGCCTGGACATTGATGTAATTGTGCGCAAGATAGCGAAGCGTGAGATTCTCGTACTTGCCCGGGATCGTTTGATATTCTTTTATTAGATTTTCAAGACTCGCTTCTGAAAAGTACATTTTCCTGGTCCCTCATGCTGCGGCGCTTGAGTAGGCTCTCGAAATTGGCCGTGACTTCTCATCGAACTCGGAGCAATTCAAAAAGCACTTGGCCTGTTGTGATGGCGTAGGCGCTTTTCGGTAGACGCGATGGTACGCACATCGCGCTCTTGAATTGAACGTCCGCTCCGAGTCGATCCGGGGCGCTATCGGCCTCGGTGCCGGTAGTTGTTGCGCCAGCCGCACCAACACGACCGTTGACTCCGCAACCGCGATACCTAATATCGCGCGCGGGACACGCCCCCCCAACGGGGCGCGCCTTATCTGGAAGGATAAGCCATGGCCAAGCCCGCCGTGCGCCCGCGTGTGGCGCATTTTTCGTCCGGACCCTGCGCCAAGCGGCCGGGCTGGTCGGTGGACAATCTCAAATCGGCGCTGCTCGGCCGCTCGCACCGCTCGGGCGCGGGCAAGGCCAAGCTCATGGAGGTCATCGACCGCCACCGGCGGCTGCTTGGCATCCCCGCCGGCCACCGCATCGCCATCGTGCCGGCCTCCGACACCGGCGCCGTCGAAATGGCGCTGTGGTCGCTCTTGGGCGCGCGCGGCGTCGATGTGCTGGCCTGGGAAAGCTTTGGCGCCGGCTGGGCGGCGGATATCACCAAGGAACTTAAAATCCAGGACGTGCGCGTGCTCAACGCCCATTACGGGGCGCTGCCCGATCTGGCGCGCGTGGACTGGCGGCGCGACGTGGTGTTCGCCTGGAACGGCACCACGTCGGGCGTGCGGGTGGCGAACGGCGACTGGATCGCCGCCGAGCGCGAGGGTCTCAGTATCTGCGACGCCACCTCGGCGGCCTTCGCCATGGCGCTGCCCTGGGACAAGCTCGATGTCGCCACCTGGTCGTGGCAAAAGGTCCTGGGGGGCGAGGCGGCGCACGGCATGATCGTGCTCGGCCCGCGCGCCGCGCAACGCCTGGAAAGCCATCAGCCGCGCTGGCCGCTGCCGAAGATCTTCCGCCTGACCAAGGGGGGCAAGATCAACGAGGCCCTGTTCAGGGGCGAGACCATCAACACGCCCTCGATGCTGTGCGTCGAGGACATCATCGACGCCTTGACGTGGGCGGAAAGCGTGGGCGGCCAGGCGGCGCTGATCGCCCGCGCGGAGGCCAATCTGGCCGCCGTGGCCGCGTGGGCGGAGCGATCGGCCTGGGCGGCGTTCCTGGCCGAGGAAGCGGCCACGCGCTCCTGCACCAGCATCTGCCTGAAAGTCGCCGATCCGTGGTTCGCCGGGCTGAACGATGCCGAGCGCGAGCGCGCCATCAGGGAGATCGCGGGGCGTTTGGAGAAGGAAGGCGTCGCTTTCGACATCGCCGGTCACCGCGACGCGCCGGCGCATATCCGCGTCTGGGGCGGGGCGACGGTGGAGACGGCGGACATCGAGGCGCTACTGCCGTGGCTCGATTGGGCCTATGGCGAGGTCAAGGCCGCCGCCCGAGCCACGACCTGAAAGCCCCGTCATGCCCCGCGTTCTTATCGCCGACGACCTGAGCCCGCGCGCGCTGGCGATCTTCCGCGAACGCGGCGTGGACGCCGACGTCAACACCGGGCTCTCGCCCGACCAACTTCTCGCCGCCATCGGCGACTATGAGGGGCTGGCGGTGCGTTCGGCCACCAAGGTGACGGCGAAGGTCCTGGCCGCGGCCAAGCGACTGAAAGTGGTGGGGCGCGCCGGCATCGGGGTGGACAACATCGACCTGCCGGCGGCGACCCAGCGCGGCGTGTGCGTCATGAACACGCCTTTCGGCAATTCGATCACCACCGCCGAACACGCGGTGGGCATGCTCATGGCGCTGGCGCGCGAAATTCCCCAGGCCGACCGCTCGACCCAGGCCGGCAAATGGGAAAAGTCGCGCTTCATCGGCGTCGAGATCTACGGCAAGACGCTGGGCATCGTCGGTTGCGGCAATATCGGCGCCGTGGTCGCCGACCGCGCGCAAGGCTTGAAAATGCGAGTCATCGCCTACGATCCCTATCTGTCGCCGGAGCGCGCGGCGGCGCTGAACGTGGAGAAGGTGGATCTGGACGAGCTTTTGGCGCGGGCCGATTTCATCACCCTGCACACGCCGCTCACCGACCAGACGCGGGGGATCATCGACGCCGCCGCGCTGGCCAAGTGCAAGCCGGGCGTGCGCATCGTCAATTGCGCCCGCGGCGGACTGATCGACGAGCGCGACCTGAAGGCGGCGCTCGATTCCGGCCAGGTGGCCGGCGCGGCGCTCGACGTCTTCGCCGTGGAGCCGGCGAAGGAGAACCGGCTGTTCGGCCATCCACGCCTGGTCGCCACGCCCCATCTCGGCGCGGCGACGACGGAGGCGCAGGAAAACGTCGCCCTTCAGATCGCCGAGCAGATGTCGGATTACCTGCTGGTGGGCGCGATCACCAACGCCCTCAACATGCCGTCCGTCAGCGCCGAGGAAGCGCCCAGGCTGAAGCCCTATATGAAACTGGCGGAGGAGCTGGGCAGCTTCGCCGGGCAGCTCACCGAGACCGGCATCGAGAAGGTCACCATCGAATACGAGGGCCATGTGGCATCCCTCAACACCCGCCCGCTGACCGCCATCGTGCTCGAAGGCCTGCTGCGGCCGCAGATGGATTCGGTCAACATGGTGAACGCGCCGCTGGTGGCCAAGGAGCGCAACATCGACGTGAGCGAAGTGCGCCACGAGCGCCCGGGCGACTACCAGACCTTGATCCGCGTGGGCGTCACCGCCAACGGCCGCTCGCGCGACGTGGCCGGGACGCTGTTCGCCGACCGGCGCCCGCGCGTGGTGCAGATCAAGGGCATCAAGGTGGAGGCCGAGCTCGGGCCGCACATGCTCTATGTCACCAACGCCGACAGACCGGGTTTCATCGGCCGGCTGGGCACGGTGCTCGGCGATGCCGCCATCAACATCGCCACCTTCCATCTCGGCCGCAGCGAGCCCGGCGCCGACGCCATCGCCCTGGTCGAGGTGGACAGCCAGGTGTCCGATCTGGTGGTGGCGAAGATCCGCGCCCTGCCCGGCGTGCTGCAGGCCAAGGCGTTGCGGTTCTAGGAACATGGCATCTTCCAGCCTGGACAAACTCGTCGAAGGTTTTCGCGGTTTCCGGCAAAACTACTACGCCGAGAATCGGGCGTTGTTCCACACGCTGGCCCGCGATGGGCAGTCGCCGAAAGTGATGATCATCGGCTGCGCCGATTCGCGCGTCGATCCGCTGCTGATCGTGGGCGCCGCGCCGGGCGAGGTTTTCGTGGTGCGGAACGTCGCGAACCTGGTGCCGCCTTATGCCCCGGACGACAGGCTGCACGGCACCAGCGCGGCGCTGGAATTCGCCGTCTTCAACCTCGGAGTGGAGCATATCGTCGTGCTGGGCCACGCCCAATGCGGCGGCGTGCAGGCGTTGCTGGCCGGGCCGGGGGCGGCCCAGGGACGGAACGATTTCATCACCCCGTGGATGTCGATCGCGGCGCTGGCGCGCCACAAGGCCATGGCCTTCGCCGCGGGCAGCCAGCGGCAGCGCGCCTGCGAACAGGCGACGGTGGAAGTGTCGCTCGGAAATCTGGCGAGCTTTCCCTGGATTCGCTCGCGGGCGGAGGCGGGCAAACTTGGGCTGCACGGATGGTATTTCGATCTCGAGCGCGGCGCCCTGATGCGTTTCGATGCGGCCACGGGCGCCTTCTTGGATGTGTGACCGGCGGCATGGGATAGGGGCATGAGCGAGTGGATCATGGGGAGCGAGGCAACGCTGCGGCTGGGCATCTTTCTCGCCGTTCTGGCGGCGGTGGCGGCGGCCGAGGCGCTGTGGCCAAGGCGGCCGCGAAGCTTCTCCCGCTGGCGGCGGTGGCCGAGCAATCTCGGCCTGGCGGCGCTGAACTCGTTCCTGGTGCGCTGGCTCTACCCGCTGGCGGCGGTGGGACTGGCGGCGGCCTTGGAAGACAAGGGCCTGGGGCTGTTGCCCGCGCTCGGCCTGCCCTATGTCATATCCTTCCCGCTGGCGATGATCCTGCTCGATGGCGCCATCTATCTTCAGCACGTGATGTTTCACGCCGTGCCGGCGTTGTGGCGGCTGCACCGGGTGCACCACGCCGACCTGGATTTCGACGTCACCACCGGGGCGCGCTTTCATCCGCTGGAAATCGTCATCTCCATGGCCATCAAGCTGATGGTGGTGGCGGCGCTGGGGCCGCCGGCGCTGGCGGTGTTGGCGTTCGAGGTGGTGCTGAACGCCACCTCGATGTTCAACCACAGTAACTGGAAACTGCCGCTGGAGGTGGACCGCCGCTTGCGGCGCTATCTGGTGACCCCCGACATGCACCGGGTCCACCATTCGGTGGCGGCGCACGAAACCAACAGCAATTTCGGCTTCAACCTGCCGTGGTGGGACCGGCTGTTCGGCACCTACCACGACCAGCCGGCGGCCGGCCATGACGCCATGACCATCGGCATCGAACAGTTCCGCGACGGGCATGAACTGCGCCTCGACCGCATGCTGGCGCAACCCTGGCGGGGCGGGGCCGGGAGCTATTCCATCAACCGGCGGAATTTCGACGCCGACTGATTGGCGGTAGAGCGGAATCGTGCTTTAACACGCAAGCCATGAGCAGCGCCGCCGATAACAAGGGCCTGTTGCCGGCGGGTTTCGCCGACGAACTGCCGCCGGAATCGGCGCACGCGGCGATGGTCGTGGAGCGGCTGCTCGCCGGCTTCGCGCGCCACGGCTACCGGCGCGTCAGCCCGCCGCTGGCGGAATTCGAGGAAACGCTGCTGGCCGGCGCCGGCCAGGCCCTGGCCGGCCAGATGTTCCGCCTCATGGACCCGGTGTCGCAGCGGATGATGGGCCTGCGCACCGACATGACGCCGCAAGTGGCGCGCATCGCCGCCGCCAGGCTCGGGCGCGCGCCGCGCCCGCTCCGCCTTTCCTATGCCGGCGAGGTCATGCGCGTGCGCGGCAGCCAGCTCCGTCCCGAACGCCAGTTCGGCCAGGCGGGAGTCGAACTGATCGGCAGCGCCAGCCGCGCCGCCGACGTGGAGGTGGTGCTGCTGGCCGCCGAAAGCATGGCCGGCATCGGGGTGCGCGACCTCTCCATCGACCTCACCCATCCGCGCCTCGCGCCGGCGGTGTGCGAAGGGCTGGGACTCGAGCGCGAGGCCAGCCTGAAGGCGCGCCAGGCGCTGGACCACAAGGACGCGGCGCAGCTTGCGGCGCTCGGCGGACCGGCGGGCAAGATCCTCGGCGGTCTGCTGGCCGCCACCGGACCGGCGGACGCGGCGCTGGCGGCGCTGGGACGCTTGAGCCTGTCGGCTGCCGCCGGCGCGATGGTCGAGGAACTGACGGCGGTGGTGCGGGGGGTGAGCGACGCGGCGCCGGATTTGCTGTTGACGCTGGACCCGGGCGAATTCCGCGGGCTCGAATACCACACCGGCGTCTGCTTCACCCTGTTCGCGCGCGGCGCGCGGGTCGAGCTTGGCGGCGGCGGCCGCTACGGGACGGCGGAAGGCGCGGGCAGCAAGGGGGGCGAGGGCGGCGAGCCAGCGACCGGCTTCACGCTCTACATGGATTCGCTCATGCGCGCGGTGCCGGCGGCGGAAACGCCGCTCTGCCTTTTCCTGCCCGCCGGCACCACGGCGGCGGAGGCACGGCGCTGGCGCGCGGAAGGCTGGATGGCGGTGCAGGGGCTTGACCCGGCGGCCAACGCGGAAGCCGACGCGCGCCGGCTGGGCTGCACGCACGGCTTGCGCGGCGGGCGCGCGGAACCCCTGAAAGGTTGAGGACCAGGTGGCCAATGTCGCCGTGATCGGCGCCCAATGGGGCGACGAAGGAAAAGGCAAGATCGTCGATTGGCTGAGCCAGCGCGCCGACGTGGTGGTGCGCTTTCAGGGCGGCCACAACGCCGGCCACACGCTGGTCATCGACGGGAAGACGTTCAAGCTCTCGCTGCTGCCCTCGGGCGTGGTGCGGCCGGGCAAGCTCGCGGTCATTGGCAGCGGCGTCGTCGTCGATCCTTGGGCGCTGGTGGACGAGATCGAGCGCCTGCGCCGCCAGGGGGTCGCGGTCAGCCCGGCCAACCTGAAGGTCGCCGACAACGCGGCCCTCATCCTGCCGCTGCACGGCGACCTCGACGGCCTGCGCGAGGACGCGAGCGGCGCCGCCAAGATCGGCACCACAAGGCGCGGCATCGGTCCCGCCTATGAAGATAAAGTGGGGCGGCGCAGCATCCGTGTCTGCGATCTCGGCGACGACCTCACCCTCGGCGCCAAGGTGGACGCGCTGCTGCCCCATCACAACGCGCTGCGCGCCGGGCTGGGCGCGCCGCCGGTGGACCGGGCGGCGCTGATGGCGGCGCTGAAGGACGTGGCGCCGCGCGTCCTGCCCTATGCCGACACCGTGTGGCTGACGCTGGACGAGGCGCGGCGCACCGGCAAGCGCATCCTCTTCGAGGGGGCGCAGGGGGCGATGCTGGACGTGGACCAGGGCACCTATCCCTATGTCACCTCGTCGAACACCCTCGCCGGCCAGGCGGCGACGGGATCGGGCATGGGGCCGGGCAGCGTCGGTTACGTGCTCGGCATCGTCAAGGCGTACACGACGCGGGTCGGCTCGGGGCCCTTTCCCACCGAACTCGGCGACGCGGTGGGGCGGCGGCTGGGCGAGCGGGGCCGCGAATTCGGCACCGTCACCGGGCGGCCCAGGCGCTGCGGATGGTTCGACGCGGTGATGGTGCGCCAGGCGATGCGCCTCGGCGGCGTCCACGGCATCGCCCTCACCAAGCTCGACGTGCTCGACGGCATGCCCGAATTGAAAGTGGCCACTTCCTACCGGCTGGACGGGCGCACGCTCAA
>CAZIVY010000628.1:0-2809 GCA_964542505.1 uncultured Rhodospirillaceae bacterium | reverse complement strand
TCGTCGGTAAACTTGGCGATGTCTTGGGCGCGTTTGTCCTTGGCTTGCCGCTCTTCATTCTGGGCCGCCGACGCCGCCTCGGCCTCGATCGCGTTGTCCTTGAACACCTGCACGGCCCTGGCCATTTCGCCGATCTCGTCGCCGCGATCGGCGGCCGGTATCTCGACGGCGTTGTTGCCCTTGGCCAGATCGCTCATCACCTCGGTCATGCGCCGGATGGGCCTGGAGGCGGCGGTGCCGGTCAACAGCCCGACCGCGAGCAGGAGTCCCATCGTTCCCGCAATGGCGCCGACCATGATCCAGCGCACATTGAGCACAGCGGCATAGGCTTCGTCGGCCGGTATGCGTACAAGCACCGACCAATTCAATCCGGGATAGTCGTAGGCGCCTTTGGTATGGGCATAACCAGTGGCCTGCAGGATGCCTTTGCGCTCATGCGTGCCGTCCAAAGACCCGGTCTTGCCGCCGACCGCGGCGATCGCCGCGACGATGCCTTTCTCGGCGAGGTTGAGGTTGCCGATAACCTCGATGTTGCGCCGGTACTCGGCCTTCCCGTGACCGAGCGGGTCGTAGTCGACGATGACGCGGCCCTTGGGGTCGAGCACGGTGATTTCGCCCGCTTTCATCCCCTGATCGGCCAGACCGCGGTAATAGGTGGCGACGATATCCTCGACGACTTCGAAAGCCGCGAAGTTCACCCAAATGCCGAGGATCTGCCCGCTGGCATCCTTGACTGGCGCGGCGAAGGGAATCACATAACCGTCGTCGCCATAGACCTTGGCGACGGTCGCGTCGCGCGCCGGCTGTTCGACGACGGTGCCAGTGAAGCCGTTGGCGCCGGTCAGGAAGTCGCCCTTCTTGGCTTTCTTGAACCAGCTCGCCTCGGCGAACTTCGCCTTGTACAGATCGGCGGTGTCGATCGGCTTGCCGGCGCGGTCGGCGGTGTTGACGGCCAGTACCTCGCCTTTGGTATCGACGAGGACCATGAGGCGGTACACGCCGTACAGCCCCATGTAGTTGTTCATGGCTTCGACGAGCGGATTGTCCGCCGACGGGTTGCGCCAGTTCGCCGGGTCCTTGGCCACCGGATTGAGGCCGAAAGCCTGAACGTCGCCGTAGCGTTCGAACAGGTTGCGATCGATGACATCGCCAAGGGCGACAGCCGTGTTCTTGATCGGCTCCCGGAACGCGGTCTCGAACTTGTTCTCGGTCAGCAGGTAGATCGCCAGGACCAGCGATGCCGGGACCAGACCGAACACCAGAAAGCCGGCCGCAAGCTTCCACTTGATCTTCAGGTTGCCGAAGAGCCCGACCCCCCCGCCGCCGGACGACACCGCCGGAATCTCGCGCTTCTCGCCCCTCATAGTCGAATCTCCTTCGCCCGGGCCTTGTGGCCACAAATTGTTGGCGCGAAAGCACAAACCTTCGCGCTCGCGGGTCATTGTTGGCGAGAAGGTTTAATAAAAACTGAGCGAATACGGATTACCGCGGTTTTTTACTTCACTGGCGGAAGTAAAACTTTCGATCTATACTTTAAGTTATAGCTACACTTAAAGTTATAGATCTGTGGAAGGCGCCTCGAGCACCGCCCGCGCCCGTTCGCTATCCCGCGCGATCTGGCTCCGCAACTCGGCCATGCCGGCGAATTTCTGTTCGGGCCGCAGGAACTCCACCAGGGCCACGCGCGCCAGCCGGCCATATAAGTCGCCGTCGAAATCGAACAGGTGCGCTTCAAGGCGCACGGCCTCGCCGCCGAAGGTCGGACGGCGGCCCAGATTGGCCACCCCGCCATGCCAGCGGACCCCATCGCCCGCGCCTAGACCCACGTGCACCGCGTAAACGCCGAGGCGGGGCATGAGAAGATCGCCGAGGTTCAGGTTCGCGGTGGGAAAACCGATCTGGCGGCCCCGGCGGTCGCCCTGGCGCACGCGGCCGTCCACTTCCCACCAATGGCCGAGAATAGCGGCGGCGCCCTTGGGATCGCCCGCCAGCAGGCACTCGCGCACAGCGCTTGACGATGCCATCCGGCCCGCGGCCCGCACCGCGTCGACGACGGTTACCGACAAGCCATGGGCCGCGCCCAGGCGGCGCAGCAGTTCCACGTCGCCCGAGCGCCGATGACCGAAAGCGAAGTCGGCGCCTACGGCGACGCCGCCAAGCTTGAGCCGGCGCACCAGTACCTCGGCGATGAAATCGGGCGCGCTCAAGATGGCGAAGGCGCGGTTGAACCGCAGGCTGAACAGCGCCTCGACGCCAGCCGACGCCAACAGGCGGACCTTGGAGCGAAACGAGGCGAGGCGAAAGGGCGGCGCGCCGGGCGCGAAAAAGCGCCGCGGGTGGGGCTCGAACGTCAGCACCGCGAAGGGCGCGCCGCGCGCCGCCGCCGCCCCTTGCGCCGCCGCCAGCACCGCCCGATGACCGCGATGCACGCCGTCGAAATTGCCGATCGCCGCCACCGCGCCGGCGGCGGACGGCGGCATGGCGCCCGGATGGCGAAGCAGGCAAATTTTCGGTGGATGCGTGGACGGATTCATGGCGCCGGCGATTAACACCGGCGGGCGGCGGAATTGCAACCTTGGGAAAGCTATTCGGCGGCGGCGGCCAGGCCGTGGCGCGAATCCACCATCACGACGGCGACGCCTTCGAGCACCACATTCCCCGCCACCAAGCACGAGCACTGCAAGCGCGCGCGCCGGCGTTCGGTCTGAATTTCTTCCACCACCACCCGCGCCTGCACCGTATCGCCCACGCGCACGGGGGCGCGGAAGCGAAGTTCCTGGCTGATATAGATGCAGCCGGGGCCCGGCAG
>CAZIVY010000627.1:0-8812 GCA_964542505.1 uncultured Rhodospirillaceae bacterium | reverse complement strand
GGTCGAGCCCCTGCACCTTCATGTCGCTCAGCATCTTGGGGAAATCGCCGGGGGTGAAGGGAAACTGCGTCTTGGTCATGGTAGGGACCTCCGTTGCTGGATCAGGGGAAAACTCAGGCCTCGGCTTCGGTTGCAGGCGCGCCACACCGTTCGGCCCCAGGCGCGGCTTTGCGCCCTTCGCCCCCAGGGGCGAAACGGGCGAGCGAGAGCGCGCGCGTCAAGCCGCGGTCGAGGCGGGCCATGGTCTTCGCCATGTCCGGGGTGTCGTCGTCGAGCCAGGCGCGGAGCGCGTCGCCATAAGCCAGCGCCACGCCGACGCGGCGCACGCAATTCATCAACGAAATGCCGTCGGCGTCCGCCGCCGCCAGCAGCCAATCGAGCGAGCGCCGCGCGCCCGCCGCCGCCGCGCACAGCCCCGCCGGATCGAAGCGGATGTCGCGCACGATGGCGTGGATGCCAGCCTTGTGCGGGCGCATGGCGTCGAAGCGGCGCATGATAGCGTCGAACAGGCGGTCGTGGACGGTTTCATCATCACCGCCAGTCCAGCCCGCCAGCATGGCCGCGTCCATGCGGCCCTGGAACGCCGCGACCAGCGCCGCCTTGCTGGGATGACTGGCCAACAAGTCGGCGAGCTTCATGCCCGCCTCGCGCGCGATGTCGTTGAGCGTCGTCGCCGCCCAGCCTTGGGTCGCCGCCAGATGCAGCGCCGCCGCCACCGGGTCGCCCGGTGCGCCGCCGGCGGGCGGAGGTGCGGCCGCCGCCTTATCGGCCGCTGGCTTATCGCCCGCGGGCGCGGGACGACGCGGTTTCCGTTTCTCTTGCGCCATGGCCCAAGCATAAGCCCGCGGAGGCACGGAAGCTACCCGTTCCGCCGGTATTCAGAGACAGCCAAGAACCTGCCCGACCCCCGACAACCGCGTGACGGCTGATCAAATATTGTCCGCTTTTTCATAGGTCAGCCGCCCGACCTTGATGCGGCCGGCGCGCTTCATGGCCTGGGCGAGATCGTAGGCCGCCTGAAGGCGGAACCACGTCTCCGCGCCGCCGCCAAACGCCTTGTCGAGCCG
This sequence comes from uncultured Rhodospirillaceae bacterium, assembly GCA_964542505.1. Lineage (GTDB taxonomy): Bacteria > Pseudomonadota > Alphaproteobacteria > Ferrovibrionales > Ferrovibrionaceae > CAZIVY01. The sequence goes on along the minus strand of CAZIVY010000627.1, from coordinate 7,745 downwards.
GATCGCCATCTCGGGAGAGATTCCCGAATGGCCGTTGACGATGTCGGACAACTGCTTGCGGCTGACGCCGAGTTTCCTCGCCGCCGCCGTCACGCTGAGCCCCAGCGGTTCCAGGCAATCGTGGCGGACGGATAATCCCGGATGCGGTGGGTTCTTCATCGCCATCGTGCAATCCTCATGCTGCTGCACAGATAAATATACCAACGGCCCAAATGGTTGACTCTGTTCCGTTCGCCCTGAGGGCGCCTGCAGGGCGCGTCTCGAAGGGCGAACGGGCCGTCCGTGCTTCGAGACGCCGCGTGGCTTACGCGCCGCGCGGCCCTCAGCACGAACGGCAAGAACACAGGGCAAGCTCATGGGCCGTTGGTATCACTAACTGTACTCGTTTTTCGCCGCCGCCGCTCACCCGATGCTTTCGGCGAAGTGGCAGGCGACGAGGCGGCCGCCGACGGGGCGCAATTCCGGCCGCTCGGCGGCGCAGCGCGGGGCAGCGTGGGGGCAGCGGGTGTGGAAGGCGCAGCCTTGCGGCGGCTTCAGGGGCGAGGGAATTTCGCCCTTGAGGACGACGCGGGCGCGGCGCAACGCCGGATCGGTGGTGGGCGTCGCCGCCAGCAGCGCGCGGGTGTAGGGGTGGCTTGGCTGGGCGAAAATCGCGTCCTTTGTCCCCTGCTCCACCGGCCGGCCGAGATACATGACCATGACCTCGTGGGCGATGTGGCGCACGACGCCGAGATCGTGGGAGATGAACAAATAAGCGAGGTCGAACTCCTCCTGCAGGTCCATCATCAGGTTCAGCACCTGGGCCTGGATGGAGACGTCGAGCGCCGACACCGGCTCGTCGGCGACCACGATGCGCGGCTTCAGCATCAGGGCGCGGGCGATGGCGATGCGCTGGCGCTGGCCGCCGGAGAACATGTGCGGGTAGCGCTCGGCGTGCTCGGGGCGCAGGCCCACATGCGCCAGCATGGCGCCGGCGCGGGCGCGGCGTTCGGCCCGCCCCAGATCGGTGTTGATGGCCAGCGGTTCGGCCAGGATCGTGCCCACCTTCTGGCGCGGGTTGAGCGAGCCATAGGGGTCCTGAAAGACGAGCTGCACGTGGCGGCGGAGCGGCCGCGCCTGGCGGGGCTTGAGGCCGGACACATTCGCGCCGCCCAGTTCGAGGGTGCCGGCGGTGGGTTGCTCGATCAGCGTCACCAGGCGGGCCAGGGTCGATTTGCCGCAACCCGATTCGCCCACCACGGCCAGGGTGCGGCCGGGAACGAGGGCGAAGGAAACGCCGTCCACCGCCTTCAGCACCGCGCTGGGGCCGAAAAAGCCGGCGCGCAGGCGGTAATGACGCGCCAGGCCCTCGGCGCGCAGCACCGGCGCGATCGCGGTCCCGGCGCTCATGACGGTTGCGACCCCTCGACGGGCTTGAAGCAGCGCACGCGCCCGCGGCCGACGCTGTCGATTTCCGGCACCGCCGCGCGGCAGCGGTCGAAGGCGCGCGGGCAGCGGGGATGAAACAAACAGCCTTTGGGCCGGTCGAAGGCGCCCGGCACGACGCCGGCGATGGTGGGCAGACGCCGGCGCCCAAGGCTGCGCTCGGGCAAGGCTTCCAGCAGAGCCGCGGCGTAAGGGTGGCGCGGATGGGCGAAAAGTTCGGCGGCGGCGCTTTCCTCCATTACCTGGCCGGCGTACATGACCACCACGCGGCGCGCGGTTTCCGCCACCACGCCCATGTTGTGGGTAATCAGCACCAGGGCCATGCCGCGCTCGCGTTGCAGGTCGAGCAGCAGATCGAGAATTTGCGCCTGGATGGTGACGTCGAGCGCCGTGGTGGGTTCATCGGCGATGAGAAGGCGCGGGTTGCAGGCGATGGCCATGGCGATCATCGCCCGCTGGTTCATGCCGCCGGAAAGCTGGTGGGGATAGGAATCGAGGCGCTCGGCGGGCGCCGGAATGCCGACCTTGGCGAACAGCTCCACCGCGCGGTCGCGCCATGAACGCGGGTTGCCGCCTTCGTGGGCGCGCAGGACCTCGACGATCTGGTAGCCGACGGTGTAGCAGGGGTTGAGGCTGGTCATCGGCTCCTGGAACACCATGGCGATGTCGCGGCCCATCAAGGCGCGGCGTTCGGCCGGCCCCAACGCCAGCAGATCGCGTCCCTTGAAGGTGAGCTTTCTCGCCCGCACCCGTCCGGGAGAGGCCACCAGCCCCATCACCGCCAGCATGGCGACGCTCTTGCCGGAACCCGATTCGCCGACGATGCCGAGAATCTCGCCTTCGTCGATGCCGAGGCTCACGTCGTCCACGGCGCGGAAGGCGCGATCGCCGGCATGGCCGAATTCGACCGTCAAGCCTTCGACCTCCAGCAGCGCCATCAGCGCTTGAGCCGCGGGTCCAGCGCGTCGCGCAGCCCGTCCCCCATGAGGTTGAAGGCCAGCACCGTGACCAGGATGGCGAGGCCCGGCAGGGTCACCACCCACCACGCGCGCTGCACGAATTGCAAACTATCCGCCAGCATGGTGCCCCATTCGGGCGTCGGCGGCTGGGCGCCGAGGCCGAGAAAGCCCAGCGCCGCCGCGTCCAGAATGGCGGTGGAAAAGCCGAGCGTCGCCTGCACGATCAGCGGCGCCATGCAGTTCGGCAGCACGGTGACGAACATCAGGCGGGGCAGGCGCGCGCCGGCCACGCGCGCGGCGGTGACGTAATCCCTGGCCAGTTCCGCCATGACGGCGGCGCGGGTCAGGCGGGCGAAATGGGGCAGCACCACGATCGACACCGCGAACATCGCGTTGAAGAGACTCGGCCCCAAAATCGCGACGACGACGATCGCCAGCAGGATACTGGGCAGCGTCAGCATGATGTCCATGAGGCGCATGATGGCGATGTCCACCACGCCGCCGAAGAATCCGGCCAGCAGACCGAGCCCGATGCCCGCCGCAAGGGCGAGGGTAATGACGATGACGCCGATGATCATGGAAAGGCGGGCGCCGTGGATCAGGCGCGAGAGCATGTCACGGCCCACGTCGTCGGTGCCGAGAAGGAAGCGCGCCGAGCCGCCCTCCTGCCAGACGGGCGGGCGCAAAAAAGCATCGCGGTACTGTTCCGCCGGGCCGTAAGGCGCCAGCAGTTCGGCGAACAGCGCGGTCAAAACCAAGGCGGCGATGACGCACAGCCCGGCGACGGCGCCGCCACTCCGGCTGAATTCGCGCCAAAAGGCTTTCAACGGCGAAGGCGGCGCGGAATCGGCTTCCTGGGGACTAAGTTCGGGTGTGTCGGTCACGCTCATGTCAGCGCCGGTGGCGGATGCGCGGGTTGATGAGGCCGTACAGCACGTCCACCAGCAGGTTGACCACCATGACCAGGCTGGCGACGAGCAGGATGCCGCCCTGAAGCACGGGGTAATCGCGCCGGCGCACCGATTCCACCAGCCACTTGCCGATGCCCGGCCAGGAAAAAATGGTCTCGGTGAGGATGGCGCCGCCGAGCAACGTGCCGACCTGCAAGCCGATGACCGTGATTACCGGAATAAGCGCGTTGCGGAGCGCATGAACGACGATGACGCGCGACGGGTGCAAGCCCTTGGCGCGGGCGGTGCGGATGTAGTCCTCGTTCAGCACTTCGAGCATGGAGGAGCGCGTCATGCGCGCGATCACCGCCAGCGGCACGGTGCCGAGAACGATGGTGGGCAGAATGAGATGGCGAAGGGCGGAAATAAAGGCGCCCTTCTGCTCGGACAAAAGCGCGTCCACCAGCATGAAGCCGGTCACCGGCTCGAAGAAATAGACCAGCGCGATGCGGCCCGACACCGGCGTCCAACCCAGCGCCACCGAAAAGGCCAGGATCAGCAGCAGCCCCCACCAGAAAATCGGCATGGAATAGCCGGTGAGTGAGGCCGCCATGACCGTGTGGTCGAACACCGTGCCGCGGCGCACGCCGGCCAGGATGCCGGCGGGCAGGCCGAGCAGCAAGGCGAACATGATGGCGCAGAAACCCAACTCCAGCGTCGCGGGAAAGAGCAAGGCGAATTCGCTGACCACCGATTCGCGGGAGATGATGGACTTGCCGAGGTCGCCCCGAAGCACATCGGCCATGTAGATGCCGTACTGGACCAGCAGCGGCTTATCGAGGCCCAATTCCGCCCGCAGCATGGCATAGCGCACGGGATCGATGCCGCGCTCGCCGGCCATGATCAGCACCGGGTCGCCCGGCGCCAGGCGAATGAGCGAAAAGGTGAGAAGCGTGATCCCGATAAAGGTAGGGATCACCAGCGACAGGCGGGTGGCGATGAACGCCAGCATGAGCGCGGACCGTTCCACCCGCGCGCGCGAATGCGCGCGCGGGTGGCCGGCCTGTACTCAGGCTTTACTTGATATCAACGCCGTAGAAGATGTGCGCGCCGAAGGGGCTGATCTTGAAATCGACCACTTCCTTGCGCACCGGCTTGAAGGCGACGGAGTGGGCGACGGTGAACCACGGCGCCTCCTCCTTGAACACCACTTGCGCCTTTTCATAGAGCTCGGTGCGCTTCTCCACGTCAGGCGTTTTCTTGGCGGCGACGACGAGGTCGTCGAAGGGCTTGTAGCACCAGCGAGCGCGGTTGGTGCCGTCCTTGGCCGCGTCGCAGCCGAGAAGCGTGTGCAGGAAGTTGTCCGGATCGCCATTGTCGCCGGTCCATCCAAGCAGCAGCGATTGGTGCTCGCCGTCCTTGGAGCGCTTCAGGTATTCCGCCCAGTCATAGGTGACGATTTTGGCCTTGACATCCACCTTCGCCAGATCCGCTTGGATCAACTCCGCCATGCGGCGGGCATTGGGATTGTAGGGCCGTTGCACCGGCATGGCCCACAGATCCATCTCGAAACCGCCGCCAAGGCCGGCTTCGGTCAGCAACTGCTTGGCCTTCGCCGGATCGTAGGGATAGTCCTTCACGTTCTTATTGTAGGACCAGATGGTGGGCGGGATCGGGTTGGTCGCCGGGGCGCCGGAGCCGAGGAACACCGCGTCGATGATCGCCTGCTTGTTGACGGCGTAGCTAAGAGCCTGCCGCACCCGCTTGTCGTCGAAGGGCTTCTTCTGGGTATTGAAGGCCCAATAGCCGACGTTGAGGCCTTCCTGCTGCATCAGGTTGATGGCCGGGTCCTTCCGCATCGCTTCCAGATCGGCCGGGTTGGGATAGGGCATGACGTGGCATTCGCCGGCCTTGAGCTTGGCGTAGCGCACCGCGGCGTCGGGCGTAATGGCGTAAACCAGGTCGTCGATCTTCGCCTTGCCCTGCCAATAATCGGGGTGCGCCTTGTAGCGGATCACCGCGTCCTTCTGGTAGGCGACGCGGACGAAGGGACCGGTTCCCACCGGCTCCAGGTCGACTTTTTCGGGCGTGCCCGCCTTGAGCATTTTGTCGGCGTATTCGGCCGACAGAATCGAGGCGAAATCCATGCCGAGGTTGGCGATGAACGGGGCTTCGGGCGAATTCAGCGTGAAGCGCACGGTCTGGTCATCGACCTTTTCCACGCTCTTCAGCAGCGCCGCCATGCCCATGGAGTTGAAATATTCGTACTTGCCGCCCGACACCTTGTGGAACGGATGATCGGTTTTCCATTGGCGGTTGAAGCTGAACAGCACGTCATCGGCGTTGAAATCGCGCGTCGGCGTGAAGCCCGGCGTGGTGTGCCATTTCGCGCCCTTGCGCAGCTTGAAGGTGTAGATCGTTCCGTCGCCCGTGGCGGCCCACGATTCGGCGAGGCCCGGCCCGATCTTGGTGGTGCCGCGTTCGAATTCGACCAGGCGGTTGTAAATCGGCCGCGACGTGGCGTCGAAGGTGGTGCCAGCGGTATAGAATTGCGGGTTGAAGCCTTCCGGACTGCCTTCGGAGCAATAGACCAGCGTCTTGCCGAACGCCGGAGCGGCGATGACGGCGGCGCAGAGCGCGCCGGCCGCCAGACTTGCGGTACGTCGGTTCATGCTTTCCTCCCTTAGCCAATAGCGGACAACCGCCGACGGCAACAGCGCCCTCGGGGAAGCCGCTCGCTTGGGGGAAATCAGGCCACGCCGCAGCCAGCCCTGTCAATCCCATGAAAAGGGGACGCCAGGGCAATCGCTTGAACGGTTCCAACGCGGAGATATTCGCCCCATTGTCGGCATTTCTCCCGTCACCCTCGCGAAAGCGGGTCCATGGCGGGGTCAAACGGGTGTGCGACCCGCAAGGCTGTACCGACGGCGCCATGGATGCCCGCCTTCGCGGGCATGACGGTTGTGGTTTTGGGAGGTCATTCCTTCAAGCGATTCCCCTGAAGGGGACGCGGGGACGCGATCTAGCTCGCCAGTTTGCGCGCCCGGTCGCGCGCCGCCGTCAAGGCGCGGATCAGCAGCGGCTCGATACCGTCCCGGGCCATGAGCACCTCGAGCGCCGCCTCGGTGGTGCCGCCGGGACTGGTGACGTTGCGGCGAAGTTGGTCCGCCGGCTCCGGCGAGCGGTGGGCAAGCTCGCCCGCGCCGCTGACGGTGGCGCGCGCAAGACGGAGCGCGAGATCGGCCGGCAGGCCGATGGCGGCGCCGGCGGCGGCCAGGGCCTCGATGAGCAGAAAGACATAGGCCGGCCCGGATCCCGACAGCGCCGTCACCGCGTCGATCAGGTCTTCGTCCTCGATCCACGCCACTTCCCCCACCGCCGCCAGCAACTCGTCGCAATTGGCGCGCATGGCCGCGGTAACCCGCTGGTTCGGGCAGGCGACGGAGATGCCGCGGCCCACGGCGGCGGGCAGGTTCGGCATGGCGCGAACGATGGCGGCGTTGGGTCCGAAGATTCGTTGCAGGCTGGGGATGCGGCGGCCGGCGGCGATGGAAAGAAAACAGGCGCGGTCGGCGTAGCGTCTATAGGCGAGTGCAACCGTGTCCATGGACTGCGGCTTCACCGCCAGGACGACCACCAGGGGGCGAAAGCTCGCCGACAAATGATCGGCCGCCGCCACGGCGGCGACGCCGCGGCGCGCCGCTTCGGCCTGTTGTTCGTGTCCGGGTTCAACGACGGTGATGTTGGCGGCGCCCATGCCGCGCGCCAGCCAGCCGTCAAGCAACGCACCCCCCATTTTGCCGCAGCCCACCAGAAGAAGGGGGCCGCGCATGGGTGGTTAGGCCTCGCCGACCGTTTCCATGAGGGCGGCAGCCAAGGATTCCTCGGGGCTCTTGCCGCCCCAGACGACAAACTGAAACGCCGGATAGGAGCGTTCGCATTCGCCGATCCCGATTTCGATCAAGTCCTCGATCTGGGACGAGCTGATGCCGGAGCCGCCGCGCACCAGGAGCGCGTAGCGAAAGCAGATCACGCCGTCGTCGTGCCAGACGTCGAAATGACCGATGGGAACCTTGGCGTTCAACAGCGCCAGCAGGCCGTGCAGGGCTTGAAGGCGCGGCTGGGGCAGGCGCATGCCGAAGGCGCAAGAGAACTGCAAAGCGCCCAGGTCCTCGCGCCAGGAGAACCACAAGTGATACTCGTCGGAGCTGCCGCCCACCACGGTGGTGAGCTCGTCGGCGCCATGGCGCTGAATCGGCCAATCCTGTTCCGCCACGATCTGTTCGACCAGATCGAGAGGGTGAGCGGGAGCCGAATCGGCCCTGGCGAATGCTATGGCCATAATTTTGCCGTGACCCTCATGCTGCACCCAAGACATTGGGGAATGATTAATCGTGCGGGGGTCGACCGTGGCCGGGGATGCGACACAAATCGAAGCGAGTGACCTTGCCCCATATATAGGGGCTAGGGC
>CAZIVY010000626.1:0-1566 GCA_964542505.1 uncultured Rhodospirillaceae bacterium | reverse complement strand
TGGCGGAGGGAGTGGGATTCGAACCCACGGTACGGTTTCCCGTACACACGCTTTCCAAGCGTGCGCCTTAAGCCACTCGGCCATCCCTCCCGCCGGCGGAGAACAATAACCGCACCCCCCGCCTTTGCAACCGCGCCGGGCAAGGGGCCCGCGCCCGCCCAGCTCGGGGTGAAGATCAGACGGAAGAATCCGGCCGGAACAGCGGAAACCTGGGTAGGCCTCCCAAGTCGACGGTCGCCATCCCTCCGATTCTATCCGCTGGCAACGCGGCCCGCGCGCGTGGTTGACCGCCGCCGCCCGGCGGGCTAAGCCGCCAGCAACGGTTTGACACTCACACCCTTCGTACCCACTCATCCTTCGAGGCGGACATGCGCATCGGCATCCTTACTGGCGGCGGCGACGTTCCGGGGCTCAACCCGTGCATCAAGACGCTGGTGATGCGGGCGGCGGACAATGGCTGGGAGGCGGTGGGCCTGCGCCGCGGCTGGGCGGGGCCGCTCAATATCGACCCCGGCCTCCCGGCCGGGGAGCAGAGCCAATGGGCGGAACCGCTGACCCGCCAGAGCGTGCGCACCATCGACCGCAGCGGGGGCACCTACCTCCACACCTCGCGCACCAATCCCGGGCGCGTCCGGCCCGAGGACATTCCGCCCTTCCTGAAAGACAAGGTGGCGGCGCGGCCGGGCGAGAAAACCGTCGACTGCACCCCGCATGTGCTCAAGGCGCTTGAGCACCTGGGCATCGACGTGCTGGTGCCCATCGGCGGCGACGACACGCTTTCCTACGCGGTGCGGCTCCACCGCGAGGGATTTCCCGTGGTCACCATCCCGAAGACCATGGACAACGACGTGCACGGCACCGACTACTGCATCGGCTTTTCCACCGCCGTCAGCCGCTCGGTGGAGTTCATCCACGCGCTCCGCACCCCCACGGGCAGCCACGAGCGCATCGCCGTGATCGAGCTTTTCGGGCGCAACAGCGGCGAGACGGCGCTGGTGGCCGGCTACCTGGCCGACGCCGACCGGGTGCTGATCAGCGAGACGCCCTTCGACGTCCGCCGCCTGGGCGAGTTGCTCATGGCCGACCGCGAGGCCAACCCCTCCCGCTACGCCATCGTCGTGGTCAGCGAGGGGGCGAGCATGACCGGCGCGCAGCCGATCGAGTCCGGCCCCGAGGACGCCTATGGCCACCGCAAGCTCGGCGGCATCGGGCCGGCGCTGGGCGAGCAGCTCAAGCGCCTGACCGGGGTCGATATCGTCAGCCAGCAGCTTGGCTATCTCATGCGCGCCGGGGCGCCCGACGCCATCGACCGCATGGTCGCCGTTTCCTACGCCCATATGGCGATCCAGCACCTCGAGGAAGGGCAGACCGGGCTGATGATGGCGCTGCGCGGCGGGATCTACGGATCGGCGCCCATCGACCTGTGCGTGAGCGGCCAGAAACGGGTGGACGTGGCCGAGTTCTACGACACCCAGTTCTACCGGCCGCGCATCCGCCAGGTCCGCGGCAAGCCGTTTTTCCTCTATTAGCGTTCCAACCGGCAGGACGATGCTCTAAGCTCGCCTC
>CAZIVY010000625.1:0-3279 GCA_964542505.1 uncultured Rhodospirillaceae bacterium | reverse complement strand
GTATTTCGGCCGCGCCGCGTCCTCGCGGGCGCGAAAGCACTGGCGCTCGGCCCAGAGCGCCTGCCATTTCTCTTCCACGGCCTTGGCGTTGTAACGATGCATGGGCGGCGATCATAAAGACGCCGCCGCCAGCCGCAAGCGCCGGCTTATACCAGCCCGCGTAATCGTTGACTCACCCCCACCCGGCGCTTCGCGCCGACCTCCCCCGTCGAGGGGGAGGTAAAATATCTTGGTTCCGCAACCCTCAGCCTCCCCACTTGCGGGGGAGGCCGCGAGCTAAGCGAGCGGGTGGGGGGTAAGTCATCCTCGATGCGTCTTGGTATTACCCGGCGCGGGCGTCCGGCGAAGCGGTTACTCGGCGGCTTGGCCCTCTACAGCCAGCTACAGCCCTTGGGCGGCGACCCGGAGCTCGCGGGCGCGCGACAGGATGGCGTTTTCCAGATTGGTCGCCGTGTCGATGCTCACGGCGTCGTCCGCCCACTGCTCGCCGCGCCGCACCTGGCGGAACACCGCCACCCGCACGCCATCGGCGCGCAATGCCCGGTCGAGGATGTAGATCGTCACCTTGAAACGCTCGGCCGGCACTTCCGGGGGCGAATACCAGTCGCTGATGATAACGCCGCCAAAAGGGTCGGCCGAAGACAGCGGCATGAACGCCATGGTATCGAGCGACGCCCGCCACAGGAAGCTGTTGACGCCGATGCCGGTGCCGCCCGCGTCGCCCTCGCGCTTTTTGCCGCCGCCGCCAAACAATCCGCCCGGCCCAAAAATCGTGTCGCGTTCCGTTGTCGCGCCGCGGCCAAAATCCGGCCGGTTGCGGGTCTCTTTGCTGGGATAGGTGGAGTTGGGGTCCACGGGCAGACCGCACGCGGCCAGCACAAACCCGGCAATGGCCAAAGCGGCGGCGGTGAAGACGAACCGATGTTTGCGCCGAAGCGGTATTGCCATAATCCTCTCCTGCCGTGTTCCGTAACTGCTCCGTGGCCGGGCGTCATCCTGTCTAGTGCGCTGACTCCGACGTCTCGCTCCCTCCCGCCGTCATGCCCACCCCCGGGCTCTTCGACCCGGGGGTGATCCGGGCATCCACGATCCGTGGATCGCCGGGTCAAGCCCGGCGATGACGGATGGATGGAGGGGCTATCAAATGTTAGAAACACAAGACTAATGCGCCATGTTAGGTTGCCGGGGGGCCAGATGGCAAGCCGGGGGCCAAGGCGAGCGGCAAACAGAGCTTCTTAACGCCATCGAAACGCCTGTGGCCGCGGCGCAACAGTGGCCGAGATTCGACGCCGGCATTGGCGGAGGTTTCTTGACCGGCCCCGGCGCCCTATGCCTAATGTCCCCAACGCAGGCCGCCATTGGGCTTGTGCGCGGCGCTTCAGCCGCCGGTCATCAAACTCCGGAGGGGACCCATGAGAAAAGTACTGTTAGGAACGTCCGCGCTCGTTGCGGCGGGCGTATTGTTCGCCGGGCCGGCGATGGCGCAGAACAAGCCCATCTCGCTCGGCCTCGGCGGTTATTTCAACTACGCGTTCGGTATCGTCAGCCAGGACGACGGTTTGGGCCAAGCCGCGGTCGGCGCTCGCGATCATGGCTTTCTGTCGGACGGCGAAATCCACATCAAAGGCTCCACCACCCTTGACAACGGCCTGACGGTCGGCGTCCAGGTTGAGCTGGAAGCTACGACCAGCACTGACCAGGTCGACGAAACGTACCTCTATTTCCGCGGAAACTGGGGTGAACTCCGGATTGGGCAGGACGACGGCGCCGCGAACCAGATGGCGTCCATCGGCGCGCCCAGCCCGATCGCGCGCTTCGGCGTCAACGCTTCGGCCAACGCCTTTACCCAGGCGCCCCTTGGGCACCGGGCCGGCCAAGTCGTGGACATCGAAGCCGGCAGTTTCGACGCGGACCAGGAAAAGGTCACTTATTTCAGCCCCACCATCGCCGGCTTCCGACTCGGCATCAGCTATACGCCGGAAAACTCCGAGACGGGCACCCCTAGAGCCACTGCGGCGCCTACCGGGCCTCTCGGCCCCGACAATACGGTCGGCGCGCAGGGCGAGGTGGTCCATATCGCCGGCACCTATAACCAGACCATCCAGGGCATCGGTATCTCCTTGGCGGCGGGTTACTCCAAGGGCAAGCTTGAGTTGAACAACGTGGCTGCGGTCGCCGGCAGTGCTGCTGGCGCCGGCATCCCGGCCGCTGGCAATGACGACCGGACAACCTGGGGCGTCGGCGGACAGCTCTCCTATATGGGCTTCACGGTCGGCGGCGCGTACCGTTCGGATGACCTGGGCCTTACGGGCAATAACGAGCTCACGGCCTGGTCCGGCGGCATCATGTACACCATGGGGCCATGGTCGGTATCGGCAGGCTATGGCCGGGCCCAAGTCGAAGCCGGCACCGGGTTCACGGGCGAGGACGAAACCACACAGTACGAAATCGCCATCCAGTACCTCCTTGGACCGGGTATCGAAGTCTATGTCGGCCTTGTTGGGACGGAATATAAGAACGTGGGGGATCAGGCCTTCGGCGGCGGCGCAACAGAAGTCCTGGACAACGACACCACGACGTTCTTTGTCGGCAGCCGTCTCGCGTTCTAGTTGCTAAGAACCCACTGACGGATTGAGTTCAGGGGCGGGCTTCGGCTCGCCCCTGTTTTTTTAAGGGGCGGGCTTCAGCCTGCCCCTGTTTTTTGTGGAGCGGACTCTTTTATGGGCGGGCTTCGGCCCGCCCCTGTTCTTTAATACCAACCCGCTTTAAGCGCGACTCACCCCCACCCGGCGCTGCGCGCCGACCTCCCCCGTCGAGGGGGAGGGGGCGGTTCGTTTGCTGCTTTTGACATTCCCTCCCCCCTTGCGGGGGAGGCGCAAACCGCGAAGCGGTTTGCAGGTGGGGGGTGAATGGCGCATTTCCGGTTCTGGGTACTCGTTCGCGGTGGCACAGATTCTTTCCACATTGCTCTAGGCATGTGCAAAATGTGGCATGCCGGCCACAGTTGGACACAAGATCATGATTCCAAGGCCGATTTCCGTTGATCGGCGGACAAATTGGGCGATGATCCGTTAATCCGCTTGCGCCATTATGGCTAACTGGCGGAGGGGGACGTGCATGATTCGCGGGACGCGGCTGCTATCGACGACGGCGATCGTGGCCCTGGGCATGACCTTGGCGGGCATGACCGTGGCCCCTGGCGCCTGGGCGCAAGCCAAGAAACCCGGCCCGATCCAGCTTGGCCTCGGCGGCTATTTCGACATGTATTTCGGCTTCGTC
>CAZIVY010000624.1:0-2007 GCA_964542505.1 uncultured Rhodospirillaceae bacterium | reverse complement strand
CGTGTCACCGGCCACTCGTCGTCCTTGCGCGGGAACTTGGCGATCAGCAGGTGACCGTCCTTGTCGCGCACCGAAGCTTTCGGGCGCGCGCCGCCGAGCGACGTGCCGGGGGCCAGGATCAGTTGCAGGTCTTCATCGGTCTCCTTGTCGTCGATGATACGGTTGGTCGCCGACAGCAGGCGGGGGAGGTCGACGATAGGCGGCACGCGCGTGGCCGTCGAGGTGAGGAAGTCGCCGCCGCCGGCATCTTTGAAACGAAGTGCGCCGAGTCGTGTTTCATCGTCAACAAGGATCAGGAAGTCGACGGCCAGCAGCGTTCTCGGCTGACGGCCTTCCGCGCGGGCGCGTCTGCGTTCGTTGCGGCGCAGGAGGGTCTGTCCCCATCGGTCCGGCGCCGGATCCGTGAAGGCGTTGAACAAAGGACGATCGGTGTGGAACTGCCCTCGTGCGGGAGGGAGAATGGGATCGAGACCGAAGGCATCGCGGCGCGCCAGCCAGGATGGATCGTATTCGAAGGACGCCGTTTCCCTGGCCCCGCGCGTGCGCGCCCAGAGCCGCCCCACGGGAACGGTCTCTCCCGCCATGTCCATGAAGACGAAGAGCTCACGTTCCATGATCGGCGCCCGACGGCTTCGGCCGCGCCGCGCGAATCCGGCGGGGCAGGCGCTCCTCTTCGAGGCTGAGCCCGATCCGATCGCTCGCGGCGTCCGCCAAGTCTCCCAGTCGATCCGCCATTCCCAGGACGAAGAGGACCGAGGCATAGATGCCCATCGACACGCCGGCGTCGCCCTTTTCGACCCGAGCCAGCGTATTGCGGCTGATAAAGGCGCGTTCGGCCATGAGTGCCACGGAAAGGCGTCGCCGCCGGCGGGCGGCCGAGATGTCCTGACCGAGCTTTTTCAGCGCGCGCCGCACGTTCGTTGGCAGGGCTTGTTGGGACCGCGAGGATTTCATGGCTCAAAACATGTGCGTTATCTTGTGTAACGCTCAATATATAGGGCGAATATCATGTTGTAAAGACCGGCCGGCAACGCGCCTCTCCAAACTTGGGGCGATACCAACCATAATGCGCAAGATATAGGGCGTTAAATAGAGCGCCGCCGGCTCGGCGAGTCACGTTCTCAACCGTCTTATTCGGCAGGGACCCGTTGCTCAGCCCGTGGCGCTGCCCGTTTCGGGCTCTCTCCCGCAGCGCCGCTTCGGCTCCTCGCACGCCGCTTCGCGCTCGGTTTTTTTCCTAGCATTGCTGCGCCGATCGTGTCCGACACGCGCCCAGCGGCGGCCTTCACGGGATCGTTCGCCAGATGCGCATAGCGGGCGGTGGTCTGCACCTGGGTATGCCCGAGCAACTTGCCGATCATCGGCAGCCCTTCACCGAGGGCGAGGGCGCCGCTGGCGTAAGAATGCCGAAGGTCGTGAATGCGCACGTCATCGAGGCCGGCTTTCGCTCGGATGCGTCGCCACGGGTGCTGCAGGTCGGTGAGGCGGCTACCCTGCTTCTTGCCGGTGATGACGTAGGGGTTGTCCTCCAGTTTCTCGATGCCCTTCAGCACATCGCAAACCATCTTTCCGAAGTGCACGATCTTGGCCCCGGTCTTGGAGTCGGGCAGGCGCAGCTCGCGGCCCTTGAGGTCCACATAGTTCCATTTGAGCGTCATGATCTCGCCGAGCCGGCCGCCGGTCAGCATCAGGAGCCGGATGGCATCGACGGCCGATTGGGTCTCCGAGCCATCAGCCTCGACCTCGCGGAGCGCCTTGCCCAGCGCGGCGAATTCCTCGGGGCTGAGGAAGCGCTCGCGCCTCTGCTCGGGATATTTCTTCACATGCAGGCAGGGATTGCTGCCGTCCGGGCGCAGGCCCCAGATTTCGGCGAGGTTGAACATCTTCGACAGCACGCCGAGGGTGCGGTTGGCCTGATAGGGAATGTGGCTGAAAGAATGATGCAGTTCCGCGACGTCGCGGCGCTCGATATCCGTCACCTTGCGGGTGCCGATCTTGGGGTTGATG
>CAZIVY010000623.1:0-2060 GCA_964542505.1 uncultured Rhodospirillaceae bacterium | reverse complement strand
GCTGGCGGCGGCGGCGACGGGCAAGCCGCTCAACATCAAGAAGGGCCAGTTCCTGGCCCCCTGGGACATGAAGAACGTGGTGGCCAAATGCGACCACGCCGGAAATCGCAACGTCATGGTCTGCGAGCGCGGCGTGTCCTTCGGCTACAACACGCTGGTGAGCGACATGCGCGCTCTGCCCATCTTGGCGGAAACCGGCTGCCCGGTGGTCTTCGACGCCACCCACTCTGTGCAGCAGCCGGGCGGGCAGGGGGCAACATCAGGCGGCGAGCGCCGCTTCGTGCCGGTGCTGGCGCGGGCGGCGGTGGCGGTGGGCGTGGCGGCGGTGTTCATGGAGACCCACAAGGACCCCGATAACGCGCCCTCCGACGGGCCGAACATGGTGCCCTTCCACCAGATGGAAGGCTTGCTCGGCCGCCTGATGGAACTCGACCGCCTGACCAAGCGCCACTGAAAGCTCAGAGCGGCTGACCGGCCAGTTGCTTCGCGGCGACCAGCCAGGTCTCGCCCGAAGCCACCAGGCACGAGACGCCGCTCGGCGCCACGAACAGCATGGTCCAGGTCGATCCGTCGCCATTGGCGAATACTTGGATCAAGCCGCCATTGTCGGCCAGCCCCATCGCCACCGGCGCCTCGGCGAATTTGAGGTTCAATTGCTGCGCCATGTCGGCGAAAGGCAGGCACACGCGCTCGGCCTTGGCCGGCGCCGCCAGGCCGGCGGCCAAGGCCGCCGCCAGGATTGCGGTCCGCGCCAGGGAATACGTCATGGTCTTTGTCATGGCCGTTCTCCATTCCTTGCCTCATCCGCCGCCGCGTGACCCGCGGCTGACGCAACTCTGGATCGCCGCGAGGCCGGGCGGAAATGCCATGTGCTGATGGTTTCCATGCGGCGGCGGCATAGGCCCCGCCGCCGCCGCCGCCGGCGGGCGCTTGATCGAGATCAAGTTCGATCCTGTCGCCGGGGTGTACGAAAAACCTAGCTCCGCCACTTTCGCACCTTGGCGCATCTACCGACGGCAGGAGGCATACATGAAAACGAGAGCCGCGATTTTTGGCGTGTGCGCGCTGGCCGCCATGCCCGCCCTGGCTGCTGATCCGGCAGCAATCGATTGGTCCAAGGTTTCCACCAAGGAAGTGAATCTCTTCTATCCGGGCCAGTCGACCTATGACTGGCTGCTGAGTCCCGACCACAAGAAGGGCGACAAGCAGGTTGCGCAGGGCAAGACCTGCGTCTCCTGCCACGAAGGCGACGAGGCTGACATCGGCGCCAAGGTGGTCAAGGGCGGGCCGCTCGAGCCAGGCCCGATCGCGGGCAAGAACGGAGCCCTGAAGCTTGGCGTTCAGGCCGCGCACGATGCCGAGTACCTCTATTTGCGGTTCCAGTGGAAGACCAACCTCAACCGCGAAGGCCGGATGATCGACTATGTGCGCTACGACGGAAAAGAGTGGAAGTTCTGGGGCCACGAGCGCACCGATAAGACGGTTCGCGCCGGCGCCGAGCCGCCGCTCTACGAGGATCGCTTGGCGATCATGGTCGACGACGGCAAGGTGCCGCGCTTCGCCGAGCAGGGTTGTTGGCTGACCTGCCACAACGGCATGGCCGAGACGCCGGGCGAAGCGACCAAAGACCAAGTCAAGCAGCATCCGATTTTCGGCGATAGCGGGCTCAAGGAAAGCGACATCCGCAAATATCTCGCCTCCACCCGTACCGATGACAAGGCGAGTTGGGACAAGGCGAAGTCACGCGCCGAAATCGACCAGATCAAGGCGGCGGGCGGATTCCTCGATCTATGGCAGTGGCGCGCCGCCCGCTCGGGTCCGGTCGGCATGGGCGACGACGGCTATGTTCTTGAATACCGCTTGTCGGACGCGGGGAAGGGCGTCTTTTCCTGGAATGTGGACCGGAAGACGATGACGCCGCAGTTCATGTTCGACGCGGGCAAGCTCGGGTTCAAGGCCCTGCGGGCCGAGGACATCGGCAACCCGGCCAAGCCGGCGGCAATGGTGCGCGAGGCCTATGCGGTTGCCTACGACCCCAACGCCGGCTGGAAGGAAGGCGA
>CAZIVY010000622.1:0-5942 GCA_964542505.1 uncultured Rhodospirillaceae bacterium | reverse complement strand
GGCCTTGGCCGCCACCGGGCCGAAGCCGCTGCTTGGCCACCGTGGCGGCGCCATTGATTGAAGGCCGTCAAGGCATTAAAGTTATTGAGTATCGTGTCCATCGCCCTACCCGATCTACCTCGTGAAGATCAGACGCGTGCGACGCTGGCGTTACGGCCAGCGCGGCCGGGCGATATTGCCGCGCTGGTGGAACTGGAAAACGCCAGTTTCGACGGCGACCGCCTGACGCCGCGCAACTTCCGCCATCTGCTGACCAAGGGGAGCGCCGCCTGCGTGGTGGCCGAGGACGGCGGGCGCCTAGCCGGCTACGCCCTGGTGCTGTTCAATGCCGGCACGTCGCTGGCGCGCCTTTATTCCTTCGCCGTCAAGGGCGGCCGGCGCCGGCAGGGCGTCGGGCGGCGTCTGCTCGCCGCCGCCGAGCGGGCGGCCCTCGAGCGCGGCAGCGCCGCCATGCGGCTCGAGGTGCGGCCCGACAACGCCGCGGCCATCGCCTTCTACCGCGGCGCCGGCTATGACGAGTTTGGCCTCCACCGCGATTTCTATCAGGACCACGCCGACGCGCTGCGCATGGAGAAGCCGCTGGCGGCGCCGGCCCCGCGGGTCATGCTGAAGGTGCCATATTTCCGTCAGACGCTCGATTTCACCTGCGGGCCGTCGGCGCTGATGATGGCCATGGCGGCGCTCGATCCGGCGCTGACCGCGAACCGCGCCCTGGAACTGAAACTGTGGCGCGAATCGACCACCATCTTCATGACCGCCGGCCACGGCGGTTGCGGCCCCTATGGCCTGGCGCTGGCCGCCCACCGGCGCGGATTCGACACCGAGCTTTACGTCACCCATGAGGACGAACTGTTCCTCGATTCGGTGCGCAGCGCCGAAAAGAAAGAGGTCATTCGACTGGTCGAGGCCGAGTTTCGCCGCGAGATCCGGGCCGCCGGCATCCCGGTGCATCACCGTCCGCTCAGCCCTGGCGGATTGGAGGCGGCGGTCAAGTCCGGCGGCGTGCCGGTGGTGCTGATCAGCACCTACCGCTTTCACAGCGTGCGTTTTCCCCATTGGCTGGTGGTCACCGGCTATGACGGCGATTTCATTTACGCCCACGATCCGTTGATCGAGGCGAACGGCCCCGCGGCCCGCGGCGATCGCGTCAATGTTCCCATCCGGCGGCCGGACTTCGAGCGCATGTCCCGCTACGGCCGGGCGCAACTGCGCGTCACTCTGATCGTCCGCAAGCGTGTCAACAACATCAACCCCGAATGAGCCGATGCACATCATAGTTGTCGAGCGAAAATCGCATTTCCGTTACCGAAATCCTGGCTGCCTGGTGCTCAACAACCGCGAGTTCATCACCAAACCCGAATTGGTGCAGGACCGGCGGGCGAAGATCATCAACCTGAGCAAGGACTACAGCTACCTCGGCTACGGCTACTACACCTCGTTATTGGCCGAGGCGCGCGGCTTTCGCGTTGTCCCCTCGGTGAAGGCGATTCTCGAGTTGCGCGAACGCTCCATCTACACCCACGTCCTGCCGGAACTCGACGACCTGCTCCGCCAGCAGATCAAGAAGCTCGATTTGCCTCCCCCGGGACCTTTCGCCATCCACGTGTTCTTCGGCCGGGCCGATGACGTCCGTTTCCGCGATCTCGCCCGCCGCGCCTTCGACGAATTCCGCTGCCCGCTCCTCAAGATCAGCGTCGCTCCCGAGGACAATTGGAGCATCGTGTCGCTGCGGCCCATGGCGATCGGCGACCTCAAGCCCGAGCACGAGGCTTTTTTCGAAAGCTCGCTCGAGGCCTACACGCGCATGATCTGGCGCCTGCCCAAGGTGAAGAGCCCGGCCAAGTACACGCTCGCCATGCTCCACAATCCGCAAGAGACACTGCCGCCGTCGAGCCCGAGGACGCTGCAGAAATTCATCCGCATCGGCGAGCAAATGGGCGTCGAGGTGAAACCCATCGAACGCCGCGATTTCTCGGAATTGGCGGAATACGACGCCTTGTTCATCCGCGAGACCACGGCCATCGACCACCACACCTTCCGTTTCGCCAAGCGGGCGGAGAAGGAAGGAATGCCGGTCATCGACGATCCGACGTCGATCTTCCGTTGCGCCAACAAGGTGTTCCTGTCCGAGCTGCTGAAGGCGCACAAGATCGCGACCCCGAAAACGGTGGTGCTGGACAGCCGCGGCATCGACGCGGTGGAGCAGGAAATCCCCTACCCGGTGGTGCTGAAAATTCCCGACGGCTCGTTCTCGCGCGGGGTGCTCAAGGCCGAAGGCCGGCAACAGCTCCTCGACGGCTCGGCGACGCTGTTGAAGGAGTCGGACGTCATCCTGGCGCAGGAATATCTCTACACGCCCTTCGATTGGCGCATCGGTGTGCTGCGCGGGCAGGCGATCTATGCCTGCCAGTACTTCATGTCGCGCGGCCACTGGCAGGTGGTGAAGCACGGCGAGGATGGCCGCTTCACCGAGGGCGCTTTCCGCACCCTTCCCATCGACGACGCCCCGCCCGAGGTGGTGTCGCTGGCGCTGAAGGCGGCGCGCCTGATCGGCAACGGCTTTTACGGCGTCGATCTCAAGGAGACGTCGAAGGGCGTGGTGGTGATCGAAGTCAACGACAACCCGTCCATCGACCAGGGCTGCGAGGACGGAGTGCTCAAGGACGATCTCTACCGCATGGTCATCCAGGAATTCATCCGCCGTCTCGAGGAACGGCCGGCGGCCGCGGCCAATGGCCTGGTGGCGGTGGCCTCGCCCCTCACGGCGGCGTCCCTCCGCGCCGCGCGGGCGCCAGTGCCGGTGGAAGTCCGTCAGGCGCTGCCGGTGCCGGTGGCGGGCGAGTGATGGCGGAAGCGCGTTAGGCCTTTTCCCCGCCAATCAGGCGCGCGCGGTCGGCGTCCAGGTCCGGCGCCGGCGCCCGTGTCTTCGGGTCGGCGAAGCCCGACATCTTGATCGGGTTGCCGGCCATGCGCACCGGGCCGGCGACGGCGTCGTCAGCCGTCACCACCATGTTTCGCGCCGCGATTTGCGGGTCGGCCAGCACTTGCGCCACGTTGTTGATGGGCCCGCACGGCACCCCGGCCTTTTCCAGCGCCACCAGCCACTCATCCCCGCTCCGCGCCGCCAGCGCCGCTTCGATCTGGGCCTTTAGCTCGCCGGCGTGCCGGGTACGCAAATCGTTGGTGACGTAGCGCCCGTCGCTGGCCAAATCCGGCCGGCCGATGACCTTGGCCAGCGCCGCGAACAGGGCATCGTTACCCGCGGCGATGACGATCCAGTTGTCGGCGGTGGCGAACGCGTCGAAGGGCGTGATCGACGGATGACGGGCGCCCAAGGGGCCCGGCACAACCCCGCTGGCGGTGTAGCGGGCGATGGCGTTCTCGAGGATCGCCAGCTGGCAATCGAACATGGCGACGTCGATCTTCATCCCCGCCCCCGACGCCTTGCGCGCGTGCAGCGCGGCCAAGACGCCAATGGCGGTGAACAGGCCGGCTGTCACGTCCCCGATCGAGCTGCCCACCCGTGTCGGCGGCGCGCCGGGATGGCCGGTAAGGCTCATCACCCCGCCCATCGCCTGCACCACCATGTCGTAGGCCGGGCGCTCGCGATAAGGCCCGGTATGGCCGAAACCGGAGGCGGCGGCGTAGATCAACCTCGGGAAGCGCGGGTGCAGGTCCTCGAAGCCATAGCCCAGGCGCTCCATGGCGCCGCCGCGAAAGTTTTCCACCAGCACGTCGCCCGTGGCCAGAAGGCGCTCGAAATGCACCCGGTCCGCCGCCGTCTTGAGATCGAGGGCGATGCTTTCCTTGCCCCGGTTGAGGGACATGAAATAGGCCGACTTGCCATTGATGAATGGGCCGAAGCGCCGCGAATCGTCGCCGCCGGACGGCGATTCGACCTTGATCACCCGGGCGCCGAGGTCGGCCAGCACCATGGTGCAGTAAGGCCCGGCGAGGACGCGCGTCAAATCGATGACGGTAACGCCGGACAGCGGTCCCGCTGTGGTCATTCGCGGCTCCCCCTCCCCGTGGCCAACAAAAACCGGCGAGCCCGGTCCTTCTAGAGCATGATCCGGGCGTTTGGAACAGGCCGCGTTGCGGCACGGGTATCGATCGGCTACCGTGGCCGCAAAACAGGGCCGCCGCGAGCGCATGGCCTCTGGCCTCCGGCCGCGCGCGCACGCGGTCTCTGGGCGGAGAGGCCATGGCCGTTGCCGCGTCCAATCGACCCGGCGCGCCAGCCGCGCCGGGCACCAAGGGGAGGGCAACCGCGTTGCCCGGCGAATGGCTGCTCGAGGTCGACGACCTCAAGGTGGAATTTTGGACCGGGCGCGGGATCGTCCGTGCCGTCGACGGGGTGTCGCTGAGGGTCAGGCGCGGCGAGGTCTTGGCCGTGGTCGGCGAATCGGGCAGCGGCAAGTCGGTGACCGCCCTCGCCATCATGCGGCTTCTGGCGCGCCCCGCGGGCCGGATCGTCGGCGGATCGGTGCGCTTCGACGGCCGTGAGTTGCTGGCGCTGAACGACGACGCGATGCGCGCCATACGCGGCCGCGACATCGCCATGGTCTTTCAGGAGCCGATGACGTCGCTCAACCCGTTGCTCACCATCGGCCTGCAAATCATGGAGCCGGTGCTGGTTCATCAAGGGCTGGACGAAGCCGCGGCGCGCGCGCGTACGATCGAGTTGATGGGCCTGGTGGGCATACCGGACGCCGACCGCCGCTTCGGTCAGTATCCGCACCAGTTTTCCGGCGGCATGCGCCAGCGGGTGATGATCGCCATCGCGCTGGCCTGCAATCCGAAGCTGATCATCGCCGACGAGCCGACGACGGCGCTCGACGTGACCATCCAGGCGCAAATTCTCGAGCTGATGAAGGATCTGTCGCGCCAGCTCAACATCGCCCTCGTCATCATTACCCATAACCTCGGCATCGTCGCGCGCTATTCCGACCGGGTCACGGTCATGTACGCCGCCCGCGTGGTGGAGCAGGGAATCGCCGACGCGATCTTTCACCGCCCGCGCCATCCCTACACCTTGGGCTTGCTGCGCGCGGTGCCCCGCCTCGATCGGCCGCGCGGGGCGCGCCTCGAAACGATCGAGGGCCTGCCGCCCAATCTCGCCACCGCCCCGCCCGGTTGCCGTTTCGCTCCGCGTTGTCCCTACCGCATCGGCGCGTGCGCCGAGGACCCGCCCCTCGCCGCCACCGACACCGGGAGCCTCTCGGCTTGCATCCGGCACGCCGAGATCGCCGCCGGGCGTATCGTCTGGGCGGCCGGCGGCGGGAACGCGGCCGCGCCGGTCGCGCATGGCGCTGAGCCGCTGCTCTCGGTGCGCGGGCTAACCAAGCATTTTACCATCAAGGACAGCTTGCGCGGCCGGCAGGGAACCATCCGGGCGGTGGAAGACGTGAGCTTCGACATCTATCCGGGCGAGACCCTGGGACTGGTGGGCGAGTCGGGCTGCGGCAAGACAACCGTCGGGCGGCTCATCCTGCGGCTCGAGCAAGCGACCTCTGGCGAGATTCGTTTTGCCGGCGCGGACCTCGTCAACGCCTCGCCCGCCGATCTCAAGGACATCCGGCGCAAGGTCCAGGTTATCTTTCAGGACCCCTACAGCTCGCTCAACCCGCGCATGACCGTCGGGCAGATCGTGGGCGAGCCGATCCACGTCTACCGGCTGGCGCCGAACCGCGCGGCCGTGGCCGAGCGCGTGGCCACGATCCTCGGCCAGGTCGGCTTGCGCCCGGAGATCGCCGCCCGTTACCCGCATCAGCTTTCCGGCGGGCAGCGCCAGCGCGTGGGCATCGCGCGCGCCCTCGCCATGGAGCCCTCGTTCATTGTCTGCGACGAGGCCGTTTCCGCGCTCGACGTGTCGATCCAGGGCCAGATCATCAACCTGCTCGAGGAGTTGCAGCGCACCTACAAACTCGCCTACCTCTTCA
>CAZIVY010000621.1:0-2437 GCA_964542505.1 uncultured Rhodospirillaceae bacterium | reverse complement strand
ACCTACATCGAGTATCAGGTCTATATCCTGCCCGGACTGCTCGGCATGGTGCTGCTGTTCCACGGCATGCAGTCCTCGCTCTCCATGGTCTATGACCGCGAAATGGGCATGATGCGGCTGCTGCTCACCGCACCTTTGCCGCGCTGGTATCTGCTTTTGTGCAAGCTCCTCGCCGGCACCGCGTTGTCGGTGATGCAGGCCTACGCCTTCCTGGCCGTCGCCGTGGCCGTGGGCGTGGACATACCCTGGTCGGGCTGGGCCTATGCGCTGCCGGCGCTGGTGGCCGGTGGGCTGATGCTCGGCGCGCTCGGCCTTCTGTTGTCGGTGCACATCCGCCAATTGGAGAATTTCGCCGGCACCATGAACTTCGTCATCTTCCCGATGTTTTTCCTCTCCTCGGCGCTCTACCCGCTGTGGAAGCTCAAGGACAGCGGCGCCTTCGCGGTTCACGCCGTGGCGCTCGCCAACCCCTTCACCTACGCGGTGGAGTTGATTCGCTTCGCGTTCTACGGGCAGTTTCACTGGCTGGCGTTCTTGGCGGTAGCCGGGTGTGCGGGGGCGTTCTTTGTCGCCGCCGCCATTGGCTACGATCCGCAGCGCGGTTTGATAGGGCGATTGCAGCGCCCCGCTTGATATATCAGGCGGCGCTAATGTGCGAATGACGTCGTCTCGATATTTTTTGCAGAATCAGGCTTGCCATTTGGGCGCAAGTTGATAACAATTCCAACCCGGCGCCAGTGCGCTGACATAAAACCAACCTGGGTTGAGCAGGGGAAAGGATCTTACAATGTGGACAGCACCGAAAATCGTCGAGATCTCAGTCGGTCTCGAAATCAATTCCTACGCCTGCGCGGAGATCGCCTAGGCGCGACCGCTTTCGCGCCGGCGGCGGAGTAGGCTCAGGGCTGCGCGTGCGTGCGTGTCCTGGTGCTTGGCTCGGCCGCCGGCGGCGGTTTCCCGCAATGGAATTGCAATTGTCCCGGTTGCCGCCGCGCCCGTAGCGGCGACAAAAAGGCAAAGCCGCGAACGCAATCCTCGCTCGCGGTTACCATTGACGGAAATGACTGGTTCTTGTTGAACGCGTCGCCCGATTTGCGCCAGCAAATCGGGTCGTACGCTTTTTTTCATCCACGCTTGGGCAGGCGCGATTCGCCGATCGCCGGCGCCGTTATCACCAGCGGTGACGTGGATCATGTCGCCGGGCTGTTGAACCTGCGCGAAAGCCAGCCGCTCTCGCTGTTCGCCACCGCGCGCGTGCATGCGGCATTGCAGGCCAACAGCATTTTCGGCGTGCTCTCCGCCCATCATGTGATCCGGCGCGAATTGCCGTTGGAGCAACCGGCGCAGCTTTGCGACGCCGCCGGGCGCGCCAGCGGGCTTCGCGTCACCGCCTTTACCGTTCCGGGCAAGGTGGCGCTTTATCTCGAGAACCTCGCCGCCGGTCCCGGGTTCGGCACTCAAGCAGGCGATATCGTCGGGCTCGAAGTGGCGGCGCCGGCCGAAAACACGCGCTTTTTCTACATTCCCGGATGCGCCGCCATGACGCCTGAATTAAGCCGCCGGCTGCGCGGCGCGCCGCTGGCGTTTTTCGACGGGACATTGTGGCGCGACGATGAAATGATCGTGGCCGGGATGGGCGCCAAGAGCGGACAGCGCATGGGCCACATGAGCATGGCTGGAGCCGACGGCGCCATCGCCGCCTTCGCCGGGCTCGGCGTGGAGCGAAAAATCTTTATCCATATCAACAACACCAACCCGGTGTTGATGGAAGATTCGCCCGAACGCGACGCCGCCACGGCCGCCGGCTGGCAGGTAGCCCATGACGGCATGGAGGTCGCCCCATGACCATGCCCGCCAGGGCCGTGCCCGCCTTCGACCACCCCATCAGCCCCGACGAGCTGGAGCGGCGGCTGCGCCAGATTGGCGCCGACCGCTACCACAACCGCCATCCGTTCCACCAACTCCTCCACGGCGGCAAGCTCAACCGCGGCCAGGTCCAGGCCTGGGCGCTGAACCGCTACTACTACCAGAGCCACATCCCCATGAAGGACGCGGCGCTCATGTCGCGGGTCGAGGATTCCGACCTGCGCCGCGCCTGGCGCCAGCGAATGGTGGACCACGACGGCGAAGTTGCGGGTCAAGGCGGCGTCGCGCGCTGGCTGGCGCTCACCGACGGTCTCGGCCTGCCCCGCGATTACGTCGTTTCCACCGCCGGCGTGCTGCCGGCGACCAGGTTCGCGGTCGACGCCTATGTGCGTTTCGTGCGCGAAAAAAGCCTGTTGGAGGCGGTGGCGTCCTCGCTCACCGAAATGTTCTCGCCCGCCATCATTTCCGAGCGCGTCGCCGGCATGCTGGCCGGCTACGATTTCATCGATCGCGACAAGCTCGCCTATTTCAATGCCCGCATGACCCAGGCGCCCCGCGACGCCGATTTCGC
>CAZIVY010000620.1:0-2286 GCA_964542505.1 uncultured Rhodospirillaceae bacterium | reverse complement strand
ACCTTGACGCTCGGCTTGCCGTCATAGGCGACGATGTCGGCGGTGGCGTAGGTCTCCATCCAGCGTTCGGGCAGATAGGAGCCGGTCCCCACCACGTCGATGGGCGCCTGCACGCTCGCCATCACCTTGCACTTGGCCGGGGTAAAGCCCGACGACACGACGATGCGCACCGGGCCGAAGCCGGCGCCGTCCAGCGCGTCGCGCAGATGCCAGACCGCCGCCGCGGTGACGCCGGTGCCCACCAGCCAGCGCAATTCCTCCTCGCTGCGGTACTGCCGGATGGCGTTCGGCACATGGCGTTCCAGCACCGCGTAGGACGCCGCCGGGTCCAGCCCTTCGGCGTAGCGGCCGCCATGGGTGTCGAGGCGAACCGACAGCGTGCCCGCGCGCACCAAATCGGGGAAGCGCCCGCACACCGCCAAGGCGTCGCTCACCTCGCGGCCGAAATAATCCACCAGCACCGTCATCGGCTCGCCCGGAAAACGCTCGGCGAACATTTCCGCCGCCCGCACCGTCGAGCCGGCATAGCCGATCAGCGCGTGCGGCATGGTGCCGAACCCATGCGCGGCGCCAAAATAGTGCGCGGTGGCGTCGGTGGCGTTGCCGACGAAGCCGACGGCTCCCACGTCGCGCTGGGCGGCGCGGCTGCCCACGGCCGCCGCATAGGCCATCATTTCCGCCATTTCATGCCCGGCGCAATGGCGCGCGTCCATGGCCAGGAACCGCGCCTTCGGCAGGTCGCAGCACATGGAATAGGCGTTGTAGGCGGCGACGCAAGGAGCGCCCAGCTTTTGCAGGTAAATGGTTTCGAGGTCCACCAGATGGACCAGGGGGCCGTCGATATAGACCAAGGGCTCGCCGGCGCCGACCCACGCCCCTTCGGCATAGCGCGAGCGGATGTCGAAGCGCGCGCCGCGCGCCGCCGCCACCTTGTCCAGCCACTCCACCATCAGGCGCGGGCAGTAGATGACCGGGCGGCGCATGAACACCGCGTAGGTGGCGCGCACGTCGCCGTAGCGGCGCACGATGTCCTTGGTGCGGCGGAAATAGACGTCCGTGCGCGCGGCGATTTCGGCTTCGAGCAGCGCCGCGCCCTCGTCCGCCGGCTCAGGACGTCGCGGCGCGGCGGGCCTCGACACGGGCGCGCTCCTTTTTCAGCATTTCGGCGGTCAGGAACGCGAGCTCGAGCGATTGCGAGGCGTTGAGGCGCGGGTCGCAATGGGTGTGGTAGCGGTCGCTCAGATCGGTTTCGGCGATGGCCTGCGCGCCCCCGATGCATTCGGTGACGTCGCGCCCGGTCATTTCCACGTGCACGCCGCCGGCATAGGAGCCTTCCGCCGCGTGGACGTCGAAGGACTGGCGCACCTCCTTCAGGATGCGGTCGAAGGGGCGCGTCTTGTAGCCGGTCGCCGCCACCAGGGTGTTCCCGTGCATGGGATCGCAGCTCCACAGCACGTTGCGGCCTTCGCGCCGCACCGCGCGGATCAGCGCCGGCAGGTGTTGTTCCACCTTGTCGGCGCCCATGCGGCTGATCAGGGTCAGCCGTCCCGGCTCGTTGGCCGGGTTAAGCGCGTCGATCAGGCGCAACAGGTCGTCCGCCGCCAGCGACGGCCCCATTTTCATCCCCAGCGGATTGGCGACCCCGCGCAGGAATTCGATGTGCGCGCCGTCCAACTGGCGGGTCCGGTCGCCCACCCACAGGAAGTGGGCCGAGGTGTCGTACCAGTCGCCGGAGGTCGAATCGACCCGCGTCATCGCCTGCTCGTAGCCCAGCAGCAAGGCTTCGTGGCTGGTGTAGAAGTCCGTGGTGCGCAGTTCCGTCGTGCGTTCGGGCGTCAACCCGCAGGCTTCCATGAAGCCGAGGCACTCGGTGATGCGGTTGGCCAAGTCCTGCCAGCGTTCGGCTTGCGGGCTCTTGGCGACGAAGCCCAGATTCCACCGGTGCACCCGGTGCAGGTCGGCGTAGCCGCCCGAGGCGAAGGCGCGCAGCAGGTTGAGCGTCGCCGCCGCCTGCGAATAGGCCTGCAACAGGCGGTTCGGGTCCGGCTGGCGCGCCTCGGGGGTAAAGTCCGGGCCGTTGACGATATCGCCGCGATAGGCGGGCAATTCCACCGCGCCGCGCTTTTCGTTGGGCGCCGAGCGCGGCTTGGCGAACTGCCCGGCCATGCGCCCCACCTTGACCACCGGCATCGCCGCGCCGAAGGTCAGCACCACCGCCATTTGCAGCAGCACCCGGAAGGTGTCGCGGATGTTGTCGGCGGTGAATTCGGCGAAACTCTCGGCGCA
>CAZIVY010000619.1:0-5927 GCA_964542505.1 uncultured Rhodospirillaceae bacterium | reverse complement strand
TCCGGGCGAGCGCCTGCAGACGGCGGCGTTCGGCGGGAGTAACGGTAACGATGATGCCAGGACGCATCAGCCAGACTCGCACACGGCGCGCCCAGCCGGAATCCCCCACGGGATTCAAGTGTCAGATTTTATCCACTAGTTGCTGCTTCGTACCCGCAGTGCGCGGTAGCGATTGGCGGCTCGGCGCGGGAACTGCCGGTAGAAATTCAGGATCTAAAAGGACCCGTGACTCCGCCACCATCGGGACGTCGAATGCTCGACCGTTATCAAGTCACCGGTGTCGGATAAATTGATTTCTAGTAGCTACCAACATACTACAGCGGGCGCGCGAAGCGCGGATATCCTGCTCACAATATCGAAACCTTAATGACGCTTGCGCCCGATGGCGTGCAGCGCGCCCGAAAGGGCGATGTAGTTGATGTCGTGACCGGCCGCCGCCGCCAGCGGGCCGGTTTGGCCCCAGCCGGTCATGCGTCCATAGACCAGCTTCGGGTTCCGTTGCAGGCAGGCATCGGGGCCGAGGCCGAGGCGCTCCATGACGCCCGGACGAAAGCCCTCGATCAACGCATCGGCTTTCCCGATCAGTTTCAGGCAGGCATCGACGGCTTGCGGCTGCTTGAGGTCGAGCGCGACCGAGCGCCGTCCGCGCCGCAGCACGTCGTGGCGCCGGTCCACGACCAGGCCCAGTTCGACTTCGCCCATGCGATCGACCCGCACCACGTCGGCGCCCAGGTCGGCGAGCAGCATGGCGCAGAACGGCCCCGGGCCGATCCCCGCCATTTCCACGATCCTGATTCCCGCCAACGGTCCCATGAAGCGCCCGCCCGCCGCCAGCACCAGCGGCTAGCTTAGAGAGCAATGCCGAAAAAGTCTGCACACGCGCGCCTGCACCTGCCGGCGACGCGGCGCAATCGCGAGTCCATTCTCGCGGTGTTGCGGCGCGTATTGTCGCCGGGCGGCATCGTGCTAGAGCCCGCCAGCGGCAGCGGCGAGCACGCGGCCTAATTCGCCGCGGCCTAAGTGTGACCGAGGAGCTGGCCGATCATGAGCAGGCCCTGGTCAGCCGTGATGGCGGTTAGGCTTCCCCGCTTCTCATCCTTTCCGCTGGTCCGCCAATGCCCTATTCTCAATCGTTCGAAGTGCTGGAACTCTAGACAGTGATCGCACGCCTCGGCGGCCGCCGATCTGCAGCGGTCCACAGCGGGAAAGCGAGAAGCGATCTACAGTGAACGAATCAACAGCCGATATCCTGACACGCTTTGCGATAGGGCCTACAGCCGCCGACCGGTGGGCGGCGGCGCGTGAGTTGATGGCGGCGCGGCAGCTCGTTTTGCTTGCTGACACGAATGAATTCATTTCGGGCTTTCATGCTGTTGGCGAAGAGGCGAAGAACGGAAGTGGCATTTCTCGTCTGATCGCGCTGGATCTCATCGTCCGGCTTTCAAGGTTTGTAAAGAAGCTGAAGCCGGCTGCGGAAGACCTACTGCGTGCCGCGCTTACCCGCGAGCTGCCGCCTTCTTCGCTGCTTGGCGAATCGAAAGCCCTTCCGGAGGCAGCCAAACCTGCGGAGTTTCGCGAAAATGTGGCGATCGCACTCAATCATGCTGCTGGCGATTGGGCGACTTCTTATGTCGTCCGAACACTTGTCGAGGAAGAAAAGTCCCAGCGATGCCGTATCGAACTCGCCCGTCAACTAAGTGCACGCGAACGGTCGATTGACCAGTGGCTGCGCTGGATTGTCGCGCTACCGCTAAGAGAGATTATCCATCCGGAAGCCAATCTCGAAAATGCTGCGACACGGCTCCGAGATATCGTCGGCGCCCTGGCCGACGCTGTAAAGCAAAACCGGGTTCGCTTAACAGTGTCGGAGAGTGCAGGCCTCCGGCTCGCGGAGATTTGTCGTCTTCTCGTACCCGTTCCGCCTCGTTCTAGCCCGCCAAAGCGACTCGGGTCCGCAACTGCCGAAGTCGCACGGTTTATGGACGAGATATTTGCGGTGCGGCTTACCCTGATTACAGAGCCCGAGGCGTATACGGCGCTTGAGACGTTCGAGCAATGGTGGCAACCCCTTCCGTATCCGAAGCTGCTGCGCGATGCCTTGGTTCCGATTGCCGACAAACTCGTTACCGGCATCACGCTGCGGGCGCGCTTTGGCCAGAAATCGGAAAGTCTCGCCGTGCGCCTGAGGCAATCTTTCGGTGAGCGGGATAGCGCCACTAAACGACTCAGGCAGATCGCTGAGGAGGAATCCGGGCTTGCGGCGGACATCGACGACTGGCTGCGGGGACGCAGCCGGGCCGCAGGCGTAGCCACCGGCGCATTGGCGAGTTCACTGCGGGCTGTCAGCAACGAGGACCTTACCGAGGTCATCGCATCGCTCCTTCTGGACGCTGAAGAGTCACTTGCAGCATTGCCGGAGAAGGCGGGCAGCGACTTTTCCCATCACCTGCGCCGTCTTGCCAGCGCGGTCCAATCGTTGGCTTCGAGACGTGGCCTAGAGATTGTGGGAAAGGAGGGCGACATAGTAGAATACATGCCGCTCGCTCATCAGACCGCCTCGAGCCAGACGCCGGGCGATCCTAAGGTGGTGATCGTTCGTCCGATGGTTGTACGCAGGCGGCGGGACGGCAGCGAAGACATAATCCTACGGGCAATCGTGACCGGAGTGCACCCAAGGGCCGCGGGATGATAAGTTGGCGACCATGAATTTGTGGATTAAGGACCACGCCTAAGGGGCGAGTTGCGGTTGGTTAAGTAGACCTGTTGCAGAAATGAGGGGATTCACACGGGCTGCGTGACGTGATTCAAGGTGGAAGGGCATTGGAGGCCCTTCCAATGGCGAAGTTTAATAGCGCGGGGCTTCTCCGCCAGCGGCCGTTTCGGTCGTTGACCGGTGTAACGCCGGATCGGTTTCTGGCGATGAGCAAGCAGCTCCGGCCGCATTGGAAACAGCGGATTGTGGAGCGCAAGAACCGTTCGGGCCGCCCGTGGGGCGTCGGCGGTCTTGACGATCATTTGCTGGTGCTTCTGATCCTCTATCGCTGCCACATCACGCAGGAATTTCTGGGCTGTCTTTACGGCGTGGACAAAGCGACGATCTGCCGGTCCCTGAAACGGATCGAGAATCTGGCGGTTGGTGTTCTGGGCGTCGCGCGGCGCATTGTCGTCAGCGCGGAAGAAGCCGAAGCCCTGATCGTGGACTGCACGGAACAGACGGTTTATCGCCCCTCCCGCAAGCAACGCTGCTGGTATTCCGGCAAGAAGAAACGCCACACGATCAAGACCGAGATCATCCTGACCGAAAGAGGACGGATCGTCGCCGCCTCAAGGCCCGCGCCCGGGCGCGTTCATGACCTCGAACTGCGACGGCGCGGGCGACCTCTGCCCAAAGGCTCGCGCCTTTACGCCGACAGCGCCTATCAAGGCTATCAGAACGACCACCCCGCGACCGACATCCCCTACAAACGATCGAGGAAAAGACCGCTGACCAAGGACGAGCGCGCTTACAACCACGGCCTCAGCCGCTTCCGTGTGCGCGTCGAACACGCCATCGCCCGCCTGAAGTCCTTTCGCGTTCTCGCCGACAGATACCGCTATCCGACAGCCGCTTATGCCGCCAAGTTCGCCATCGTCGCCGGCATCGTCAATCTCGTCGCGGGCTTTTGAAGCCGCGGCGCTTCGCACATCTTGCTTGCTCCCTGCGCCCAAGCTACTTTTGCAACAGGTCTAATCATCATCTGCGACGGATCGAACTCTGGTGAAGTCTTCACTGGGTTTCGGGGAATCCTTTCTTCAACGATGGGAAAAATCTCCAAGAAAGCGAAGATTGATGACGATTATCTCCGGGCATTTCTGGCCTCCACGTTTGAAGTCTTCAACGGGGCGAAAACTGGCGCTGCAATTCCGCACCTCGATAAGGAGGCCATGTATCAGCTTGAGTTCCCGCTTCCCCCGCTCCCCGAACAGGGGCGGATCGTCGGCATTCTCGACGAAGCGTTTGAGGGCATTGCCACCGCCAAAGCCAACGCCGAAAGAAACCTCCAGAACTCCCGCGCCATCAACTAATAGCCACCTCCAATCCTTTTTTAGCAAACCCAGTGCGGGGTGGGTGGAGAAGAAAATTGGCCAGTGTTTCAAAGTAAGGAGTGGTGACTTCCTGCCGGCGAAGTCGATGGTTGAAACCGGTGACATTGACGTTTATGGGGGCAATGGAATTGCCGGGAAACATGACAAGAGGAACCTGTCGGGCGAGAATATTGTTATTGGCCGCGTCGGTGCTAAATGCGGGAACGTCAGGCATGTGCGAGGCGATATTTGGGTGACGGACAATGCCTTTCACATCTCGGAATATTTCCATTCATTTGACCTTCGCTTTCTGGCGCGCTTGCTCGCACGAAAGGAACTGAGAGGTACCGCGAACCAGGCCGCACAACCTGTGATTTCATACACGACGATCAAGGTTGTGATGTTGGAATTTCCTGAGTCTAAAGCAAGACAAAGCGAGATTGCGGACGAGCTTGTCGCAATTGAAGATGAAATCCAACGCCTCGAATCGGTCTACCAACGCAAGCTCGCTGCGCTGGACGCGCTGAAAAAATCGCTGCTGCACCAAGCCTTCAGCGGCCAACTGTAGAAGCCACGCATGAACGAAGCCGAGACGCGCGCCGAGCACGTCGACCCCGCCCTCGCGGCGGCGGGCTGGGGCGTGGTCCAAGGCAGCCGCGTCCGGCGCGAATATCCGATCACGCTCGGCCGCCTCGAAGGCCATGGCAAGCGCGGCAAGGCACTTTCCGCCGATTACGTGCTGGTCTATCGCAATACCAAGCTCGCCGTCGTCGAGGCCAAGCCCTGGGATGATCCGCTGACCGAGGGCGTGGCCCAGGCCAAGGATTACGCCGGCAAGCTCGCCATCCGCTTCACTTATTCCAGCAACGGGCAAGGCTTCTACGGCATCGACATGCAGGAAGGAACCGAAGGCGAGGTGCCTCGTTTCCCTACTCCCGATGAGCTTTGGAACCAGACATTCGCCACGCAAAACGCTTGGCGCGACCGCTTCGCCGCCGTCCCGTTCGAGGACAAGGGCGGCTCGCACCCCAGCCGCTACTACCAGGACATCGCCGTCGATCGAGCGATGGAAGCCATCGCCGAGAACCAGCCGCGCATCCTGCTCACGCTCGCCACCGGCACGGGCAAAACCTTCATCGCCTTCCAGGTCGCCTGGAAGCTATTCCATAGCCGTTGGAACCTGAGCCGCGAGCCGTCGCGCCGCCCGCGCGTGCTCTTCCTCGCCGACCGCAACATCCTCGCCGACCAGGCCTATAACGCGTTCTCCGCCTTTCCCGAGGACGCGCTGGTGCGTATCGAGCCGGTGGACATCCGCAAGAAGCGCAGGGTGCCGAAGAACGGCAGCCTGTTCTTCACGATCTTCCAGACCTTCATGAGCGGCCCGCCGAAGGACGGCCATCCGTCACCCTACTTCGGCGAGTACCCGCCGGACTTCTTCGACTTCATCGTCATCGACGAGTGCCATCGCGGCGGCGCGAACGACGAGAGCAACTGGCGCGGCATCCTCGATTACTTCGCCCCGGCGGTGCAGCTCGGCCTCACCGCCACGCCCAAGCGCAAGGACAACGTGGACACCTACGCCTATTTCGGCGAGCCGGTGTATGTCTATTCCCTCAAGGACGGCATCAACGACGGCTTTCTGACGCCGTTCCGCGTGAAGCAGATTTCCACCACGCTCGACGAGTATGTCTACACCCCCGACGACAAGCTGGTCGAAGGGGAGATCGAGTCCGGCAAGCGCTACAATAGACCTGTTGCAGAAATGAGGGGATTCACACGGGCTGCGTGACGTGATTCAAGGTGGAAGGGCATTGGAGGCCCTTCCAATGGCGAAGTTTAATAGCGCGGGGCTTCTCCGCCAG
>CAZIVY010000618.1:0-3508 GCA_964542505.1 uncultured Rhodospirillaceae bacterium | reverse complement strand
GAAGCCATAGGCGGTGGCCGTGGCCAGCGGCAGATGGGTGATCGCATAGAAGCCGCAGAACATGGCGGTCGCGCCCATCAGCCCGCGCGCCAGATGGCCCAGCGGGCGCCTGGTCGCCAGCACCCGGGGGCCGGCGGCGATGGCGAAGGGCAGGACGGCCAGAAGCCCGAAAAGCGCGCGGAAGAACGCCACCTGGGCAACGCCGAGCCGCGTGCCCACCAGTTTCACCAGCACGCCCATGACGGCAAAAAGCATGCCCGACAGCACCACCCAGAACGTGGCGCGCAGGCCGGGCGCCAAGCCTAGCCAGCGGTCCCTGCGCGCCATCACCCTCTGGCGCGCGCGGAAAGCGAGCGCGCGGAATGGGTTGACGCGGTTGGCGTCGGCGGGCGGCGCGGACATGTGGGCAAATCTAGACGCCCCGCCCTACCAGGGCAAACGACGACGCCCCGGTTGCAGTGGGGCGCGATTCGCGTGACCGCCACACTAAATAGCGAAGCGCGCCATGCGCTCAGCGCCTTCTATCGCAAGCTCGGATCGACCCTACGGGAGCGATGATGTGACTTTCATACAACAAACAATCAAGTTTCGTCTGTTAGGGGCCTAGTTGATCGCCTTCCAAGGGATTACGTGCAGAGCCTTAACTTCTAGCGCGAGGAGGGATCATGCCAACGAACGAACAGAAGATACTGGCTTATCTCAAAAGGATTTCGCCAGATCCAGCCACAGTCAACGACGCTTGGCGCGGCTCGGGCGTGAAAAATCGTACCGATACCTATCAGAATCTCATGCTCCTTATAAACAGAGGCAAGATTCACGGACAAATGGACGCAAACCACTGGATTTTCTGGGTCGACACGGCGACCCAAGCTCCCTTTAACGGCGAAGAAAAAGGAACGCCGAACGCTCATTCCACGAATGTGATCGGGCCGGCTTCACTGCCGCATACCGTTGTAAGCGCAAATCCGGCATCGACAGCAGCCGCGCCGCGACCGGCAGAATTGGACGACGTTGCAATCGTTATCCAATGCGCGGCTTCAAAGATGCCGTCAGCCGGACATCTTCGCACGCAGGACGGGCGCAATGTCCTGTTCGTCGCCCGCCCCCTCGAAGCTCCAGCACGGCCAAGTTTTATCCACGCGCGCCCCGACGACCTCAGCGACGACGGAACGCACACTTGGCGTCAGCACCTGGTTGAATACAACGAACAACACTATGGCGACAATCCGCTGGGCCTGTTGCCCGCGTATCGGCTCTATGCCCGGGAAGAGTATCGCCGCCTGATCGAGCGGTTTGGGCTGGATAACGTGTTCATCTTGTCGGCCGGTTGGGGCCTGATCAGGGCGGCGTTTCTTACCCCGAATTACGACATTACTTTTTCAGCACAGGCTGATCGATATAAGCGCCGCCAAAGTTCCGAGCCGTATAGGGACTTTTCCCAGATGCCTGCCCAGAGCGATCGACCGATATTGTTTCTGGGTGGGCGAGATTATCTGCCTCTTTTCGAAAAGATGACGACACATGCCTGCGGTTCGAAAATAATCTTCCATCAATCCGAAGCCGTGTCTCGCCGCCCCGGATTTCAATATCGGCATTACGAGACCTCAACTCGCACAAATTGGCATTATTTGTGCGCGCAGGACCTTGTTTCCGGCAAGATTCCGGGATCCACGCTAATGGCATGACTCAAGCTCAAGAAACTTGTTCTCGGTTGCATATTGCGGTGCATCGTCTTTGGCATTTCCGGTTCCCGGCAATTAAGGGAGATGTGCCTGAGAGTGGCGTCTATTTCATCTTCGAGAGCGGAGAAAGCGCCCATTCCGGACCACGGATAGTCCGAATCGGAAGCCACACGGGTGACCGGAATCTCCCAAATCGGCTCGTTGAGCACACAAAGGCAAACAAAGACCGGAGCGTCTTTCGAAAGAATATTGGGAGGGCGCTACTCAATAAGGCGAGCGACCGGTTCCTGGACGAATGGGAGATCGATCTTACGACCCGGAACGCACGCCAGCATCATGGCGGCAAAGTCGATCAGGCAGTGCTGTCACGCGTCGAGGCCGAGGTCTCCCGATACATCGTGGATAGTCTCACCGCTGCCGTTGTTCGCATCGACGACAAAGCTACACGGCTTCGGTTTGAGAGCCACGCCATTGCGACTGTCGCGCAGTGCCCCGCATGTTCTCCGTCGGCCACATGGCTCGGACGATACTCTCCGGCAGAGAAGATCAGAGATAGCGGTTTGTGGCAGACCCAACACCTTACGGGAAGTCCCCTTTCGCCTGACGATCTCACTTGGCTGGAGAAATATTCGGCCCAAGGTTGACGTGGATGTCGGGTGCCATAGCCATGCGGTTCGTTTCGCTATGCGCTTGACGCACTGCGATAGTCGCAGTACCGTAACCCGGTGATCCGCAGTTGGGGAAATGCCGCGACGCGCCGGATGTTTGAAACGGGGCGGTCGAAATTCGGCGGTCTGAATGTGGGTCTGGCGCTGGAAATGCTGGCGCTGCTCGACGCCGCGCCGTCGCTTGCACCGCTGGCGGCGTTGCGCAGCGCCGGGTTGCACAAGCTCAAGGGTGATCGCAGCGGACAATGGGCGCTGAGCCTGAATGGCCCGTGGCGCATCTGTTTCCGCTATCGCAACGGAGATGTGTATGAGGTCGAAGTCGTCGATTACCATTAGGGGCTGCAACGATCACCCCGGCGTACCGGTGCATCCGGGAAGCATCCTGCGGCGCGAATTGGCGGCGCGCGGCCTGTCGGCCAACGCGCTGGCGCGGGCCATCCGCGTCGATTCAGCCCGCGTCGTCATGATCCTGAACGGCAAGCGGGGCATCACCGGCGAGACAGCGTTGCGGCTCGGTCACTTTCTCGGCACGGGTCCGCAACTCTGGATGACGCTCCAGGCGAAGTACGACCTGGCACGGGCATTTCGCGACAAAGGCGCGCAGATCGCCGAAGAAGTGCACGAAATGGCGTGAGTGATCGGCGCCTACCGTGTGCCGGTTCGCTGCCTTCGGCGTTGCCCGGTTGCGAACGGCGGCGATTCACGGCATCCATGGTGGCCGAAAGGGAGATAACGCCATGCTGGAACCCATGTGGCGGCCGGACCGCGCCCGGATCGAGGCGGCGAACCTGAGCCGCTTCATGCGTCATGTGCGCGAGCGCTGGGGCGTGCGCGCCAAGGACTATGGCGAGCTGCACCAATGGTCGGTGGCGGAGCCGGAAAAGTTCTGGACCGCGGTCTGGGACACTTGCGGCGTGATCGCCGAAACGCGGGGCGAGCGCGTGGTCGCCGACCGCTTGAAAATGCCCGGCGCGCGCTTCTTCCCCGACGCCAAGCTGAACTATGCCGAGAACCTGTTGCGCCGCCGCGACGACGGCGACGCCATCGTCTTCCGCAACGAGGCCGGCGCCGTGCGCCGCTTGAGCGCCCGCCAGCTTGCCGGCGAGGTGGGACGCGCGCAACAGGCGCTGGCGGCGGCGGGCGTCGTTGCCGGCGACC
>CAZIVY010000617.1:0-2007 GCA_964542505.1 uncultured Rhodospirillaceae bacterium | reverse complement strand
CGCGGCGGGGCCGCCATCGGCGCCCGTGGGCAGGGTATTGTCGTGGTGGCTCGGAGCGATCTTGAACGTCAGGCCTTTCAAGACGAACTGGTCGCCAATTCCGGCCCGCCGGAATTGCTCCTGCTTCAGTCCCTTTTCGATCAGCCAGCGTCCCAGCGGACCGGGAGCGATGACCGTCGCGCCGGACGGCGCGGCGATTTCGAGCGGATTGCCCATGTCGTCGTTGTGGGCGTTGGGAACGAGGATGAAATCAGTCCGCGCCAGATCGGTCAGCGGAACAGGCCCATCGGGGTTGGCGAGCCACGGGCTGGTGATCACGACCACGCCCCTGGGCGACGTCAGCCGGTAGAATTCGTGGCCCAACCATTCGACCTTGACCTTCCCTTGCCCGTCCGTCGCCGTCTGGGCGAAGCCAGCCGGCGACGCGGCAAGAACCGCGACAATCACGCTAAGCGCCAGAACAGCGCGTGCAATGAAGCGGATGGACCAGTCGCTCGACATGCGTGTTCTCCTGAGCCAATGCATTTCCCTGACCGTCGTTTTTGCCGCTGTTCGACCGCTCGACTTCAGGCTCAACTATCAGTTTAAGCTACGGGATTCCCTGCGGCAATGTGGTTTGTTGCGATAGCCGCCCCTGGCGAAGGTCAATCATTCTTCCACCGGCGATCCGTTTCCCTTCCTTATGCTTCTGAAATGCCGATGGGGCTGCCGAGAGCAAGACTTGAGCCGTCCCACCGCATGGGGGACGGCCCGTCTCTTTGCCTGGGAGCCGCATTGCCCGCAACGGATCGTGAGGCCCGGCGGACACGTCTCCAGCACCCCTTGGCCGTCTCGCTCGCATTGCGGCGGGTCCAGGCCGCGCCAGAGCCAAATTGGCGGGACGTTTAAACGTCCATTAACGGAACAAGCCAAGTATAGGGCCGCCTTTCGAGTTTCGACACCGAGGCTGCCCGAATGCTGTTCATTGTTGGCGTGGCGACCGTGCTCGTCTGCGTGTTTGGCGGGTACTTGGCCATGGGCGGCCATATCAGTGTCCTTTGGCAACCGTTCGAGTTCGTCATCATCGGCGGCGCCTCGGTGGGCGCGGTGATCATCGGCAACCCGAAGGAACTGCTGATGCGCATTGTCCATTCGCTGGGCTATGTGATGAGCGGCTCGCGCTACGACAAGGAGAGCTATCTCGAACTGCTCAGCCTGCTCTACAGCGTGTTCAAGCTGGCCAAGACGAAAGGCATGCTGCAACTGGAGCAGCATGTGGAAGACCCGCTCGAAAGCGCCTTGTTTCAGCAATTCCCGCGTTTCTGCGAGGACGAGGTCGCCCTTACCTTCCTCTGCGACTATCTGCGCCTTCTGACCTTGGGCACCGAGAATTCCCATGAAATGGAAGCGCTCATGGACGAGGAGATCGAAACCCACCACCACGAACACGAGCAGGTGGCGGCGGCGGTGCAGTCCATGGCCGACGGCCTGCCGGCGCTCGGCATCGTCGCCGCCGTGCTGGGCGTGATCCATACCATGGGCTCGATCACCGAGCCGCCGGAGGTGCTGGGCAAGCTCATCGGCGGCGCCCTGGTGGGCACGTTTCTCGGTGTTCTGCTGTCTTACGGCTTTGTCGGGCCCATGGGCGGCGCCCTCAAGGCCACCTTCGAAGCCGAAGGCAAATACCTGCAATGCATCAAGTCCGGCATGTTGGCCTATCTGCAAGGCTACGCGCCGGCGGTGGCGGTCGAATTCGCCCGCAAGGCGCTGCTGTCGACGGTGCGCCCCAGCTTCTACGAAGTGGAAGAAGCGACCAGCAAGCTGCAGCCGGTTTAGGACCGCCGGGCCGCGGCGATGGACAACAAAGCACCGATCATCATTAAGAAAGTGAAGAAGGTTCAGGGGCACGCCCACCACGGCGGCTCGTGGAAGGTGGCCTACGCCGATTTCGTCACCGCCATGATGGCCTTTTTTCTCCTCCTCTGGCTTCTCAACGTCACCACCGACGAGCAGAAGAACGGCATCGCC
>CAZIVY010000616.1:0-2615 GCA_964542505.1 uncultured Rhodospirillaceae bacterium | reverse complement strand
GATCCCAGTTGCGCGAATTCGACGCCGCGCACCGCGTTCAACCAGCCGTGACGCTCGAAGGCGCGCCGGCTGGCCAGCAGCCTCGCGCCGGCGAGGCCCTTGCGGGCGCTGGCCTTCATCGCCGCGCCGTTCAGCCGCGCGCCATGCCCGGCGCGGCCGGCGAAAAACTCGTCCGTGGCCGGATTGAACACGACGCCAAGGCGCGGGATGCCGTCGGCCACCAACGCGGCGCTGACGCAGAACTCGGGCAAGCCCCGGAGGAAAGCGCGCGTGCCGTCGATGGGGTCCACCAGCCAAAAGCGGCGCGTCCGCCCGCGCGAGCCGTCGTCGTCCGATTCCTCGCTCAGCCAGCCGTAATCGGGACGCCCGCCCATCAGGCGCTCGCGCAAGCACTCGTCCACCGCCAGATCGGCCTCGCTCACCGGGTCGCCGGGTCTTTTGTCCCACTGGCGCGCGTTGCCGGCGTTGAAAAAGCGCCGCGCGATCTGGCCCGCGTCGCGCACCGCCGCTTCCAGCAGCAAGGCGTCCGCGGCCTCGCCGGTCATGTGCCGGCGACGGTCATGCCATCGACGCGCAGCGTCGGCGCGTCGGTCCCGTATTTGAAGCTAAGGTCGTCGGCGGCGGTCAGCCGGCGGAACATGTCGAGCAGATTGCCGGCGATGGTGAGTTCCGACACCGGAAACGCGGGAGCGCCGTTCTCGATCCAGAAGCCGGCGGCGCCGCGGCTGTAGTCGCCGGTGACGCCATTGACCCCGAAGCCGATCAGATCGCTGACGTAGAGGCCGCATCTGATGTCGGCCATCAACCGCCCAGGGGTTACGCGGCCGGGCGCCAGATAGAGGTTGCTCGGGCTTGGGTGCGGCGGGCCGCCGGTGCCCCGGCTGGCGTGCCCGGTGGAAGGCAAACGGAGCTGGCGGCCGCTGGCGCAATCGAGCAGCCAGGTGGTCAAGCGTCCGTCATCGATCAACGCCCGCTCGACGCAGGCCAATCCCTCGCCGTCGAAGGGGCGCGAGCGCAAGCCGCGCCGGCGCAGCGGATCATCGACGATGCGGACGCCGGCGGCGAAGATCGCCTGGCCCATTCTGTCCTTGAGGAACGAGGTGCCGCGCGCCACCGCCTGGCCGTTGATGGCCGCGGCCAGATGCCCCACCAGGCTGCCGGCCACGCGCGGATCGAAAACCACCGTCGCCGGCTGGCTCGCCACCTTGCGCGGGCCGAGGCGCTTCACCGCGTTCTCGCCCGCCTTGCGGCCGACGCTGGCCGGGTCGGGCAGGTCGGCCAGATGGTGGGCGCTGGCGAAATCGTAGTCGCGCTCCATGCCCTCGCCGTTGCTGGCGACGACGGCGGCGGAGACGCCGTGGCGCGTGCCCGAATAGGCGCCGGCGAAGCCCGTGCTGGTGGCCAGCGCGGCGAGCGAGCGGCTGAAGCTTGCGTCGCCGCCTTCGGAATTGACCACGCCCTTGACCGCCAGCGCCGCCTCCTCGGTTGCCAGCGCGCGCGCCAGCAGTTCTTTTTCGCTTGGGGCGCCGCCGTCGCCAAGGTCGAGATCGGGCCATGTGCTGGCCTGGGCGGCGCGTTCCGCCAAGCCGCAATAGTCGTCCTCCGGCGCCGCCCGCGCCATGGCGATGGCGCGCTCCACCATGCCGTCGAGCGATTTGGGCGCGGTGTCGGTGGTGGCGACGAACGCCTGCCGCTTGCCGATCAGGACCCGGAGGCCCAGATCGCGGCCTTCGGAGCGCTCGATGCCCTCCGGCTTGCCCAGCCGCACCGAGGCGGCGAGCGCCGTGCCCTCGAACAGCACCGCGTCCGCGGTCTCCGCGCCGGCGTTCCGGGCGCGCTTCAGCACTCCTTGCAGGAGTTCGAGCGCCGCTTGTTCCGCGGCCTTGGCGGAGGGCGGGGGCGGCCGGTTTTTATTCATGATTTCCTACATAAGGGGCAGCCGCCGGTCTGTCCACTTGGCGCTTCGTCGCTTTGCTCGACAGCCAGTCGCTGAACGCCTTGATCTTCGGCTGCTCGACGTTTTGAGGCAGGATGACGATGTAGTAGCCGGCCGCCGCCGGCAGCGTCATGGCGAAGGGGGCCACCAGCCTTCCCGCCTGGATGTCGGCGTCCACAAAGGTCGAGCGGCCAAGGGCCACTCCCAGCCCTTCGATCGCGGCCTGCACGACGGCGACGGTAAGATCGAGGGTAATGCTTCCCGCCGGCACCAGGTTCGGCAACCCGGCGGCGGTGAGCCAGGTGAGCCAGTCCTCGCGGAAGCCCGGTTCGTGCAGCAGCGTGAAACGCGCCAGATCCTCGGGCCGTTTGAGCGCCATGTCCCCGGTCAGCAGCTTCGGGCTGCACACCGGGAAAACGTCCTCGGCCATCAGGAATTGCGCGCGAACGCCCGGCCAGTGGCCAAGCCCGTAGCGGATCGCCATGTCCACATCGCTGCGCGCCAGGTCGACCACGTCGGCGGTCGCCGTTATGCGCACGTCGATGTCGGGATGGATGCGGCGAAAGTCCCCCAGGCGCGGCACCAGCCATTTGGAGGCAAAGGAGGGGAGGGTCGTGATGGTGAGCACCTGGCTGTCGCGCCGGCGCAGCCGCTTCGTGGCGCGGCGCAACTGGTCGAA
>CAZIVY010000615.1:0-1534 GCA_964542505.1 uncultured Rhodospirillaceae bacterium | reverse complement strand
CATCGCCCACAATTCGGCCACCATCCGCGAGGGCGCGATCATGGTCAGCCGGCCGATGACGCCGGTGCGGCACAAGACCTCCAGCGCCAGCACCATGAAGGCCACGATCAGCGTGCGCAGGACGGTCGCGTTCATGGCCCTTGGCGGCCCAACGCCTGTTGCAGGAACGCCCGCGACTCGGCCCATGAATCCTCCACCGCCGCGCCATCGAAACGGTGGGTGAATCCGGCGTATGTTCGCTTCTCGCCCGGTTGGTCGAAAGCGTGCGTCACCCCGGGATAGACCTTGAGGCGAATGGGCTGGCCTTGCGCCGCCAATTGGGGGACGGCCGCCTCGCAGGTGCTGGCCGGCGTTTCTTCGTCGTCGCCGCCCATCAAGATCAGGGTCGGGGTGGCGATGTCGTTGGCCAGGTTGTTCTTGATCTCGCGCATGACCGGGTTGCGCGTCGGGCCGGACGTGCACGACGGATAGAAAGCGACGATCGCCTGGAAGGCGGCGCCGGCGGTGGATCGCGCGATATAGCCGGCGCCCGCCAGGCGCAACGCGGCCATGGCGCCATAGGAAAATCCCATGGCGGCAATGCGCTTGCCGTCGATGCCGGGCAGCGCGCCGAGAAAGTCGCGCGCCGCCAGGGCGTCGGCGGCAACCTCATCGACGCTCACCGTCCACCGACCGCAATTGATGCCGACCCCGCGCGGCCCGAAACTGTCGACGATCATGGTGGCGTATCCGGCCTCGCGCAGCCGCGCCGCCCACTCGCGAAGATGTCCCTGCACGCCGGCGCAAGTGTGCAACAGAACCACCGCCGGAAATGGCCCCTGGCCGGCCGGCCGCTCGACCTGCTGCGGCGCGAATTTCAGCGGGCTTTGCGCGGCCGAATAGGCGCCCGATGACGCCAGCGCGATCCCGGCGGCAATCAGAACGCGAACAAACGTTGCGTTCATGGCGCGTCCCGCGCGCCGGGCAGAAGCCTTCGGCGCTCCTCTTCCTCGCGCCCCAGCGCGCGCATGGATTCCCCGCGCAGCCTCGACCACAGCCGCGCCGTCAGGCCGCCGAATTCCGCTTCGGCGGCGATGCGCGAATCGCGCTCCCGCGGCCAGCCGGTGTCGATGAGATCGATGAAGCGGCCCGGCCTGGCCGACATCACCCCCACCCGGTCCGCCAGCATCGCCGCCTCGTCCAGCGCGTGGGTAATGAGCATCACGCTCGCCCCGGTTTCCCGCCACAGTTTCAACAGCTCGTCCCCCATGAGCAGCCGCGTCTGCGCGTCCAGCGCGCCGAAGGGCTCGTCCAGCAGGATCAGCCTGGGCTCCAGCACCAGCGTGCGCGCGATGCACACCCGTTGGCGCATGCCGCCCGAAAGCTGCGCCGGGAAGGCGCGGGCAAAATCGCACAGGCCCAGAAAACCCAGCGCATAGTCCACCCGGCGCGCCACCTCCGCCGCCTCGGCGCCGCGCCGGCGCAACCCGAAGGCGATGTTGTCGGCGACGCTCAGCCAGGGAAAGCTGGCGTCCTCCTGGAAGACGACGCCGAT
>CAZIVY010000614.1:0-15834 GCA_964542505.1 uncultured Rhodospirillaceae bacterium | reverse complement strand
AGACGCCTGCTGCGCAGGCTCCTCAGGCCGAACGGACCATGAAGTAGCCGTTCGTGGTGAGGGATCGCCCTGAGCCGCGCGAAGGGCGAGCGTCTCGAACCATGAACGGCGCGATCCAACCTGATCGGATACCGCTCTAGTTCGGATTTTAAGACGTGGATGCCCGCGT
Organism: uncultured Rhodospirillaceae bacterium; assembly: GCA_964542505.1. Lineage (GTDB taxonomy): Bacteria > Pseudomonadota > Alphaproteobacteria > Ferrovibrionales > Ferrovibrionaceae > CAZIVY01. The sequence goes on along the minus strand of CAZIVY010000614.1, from coordinate 15,665 downwards.
CAACCCCCGGGTCGAAGAGCCCGGGGGCCAGGCATGACGAGTTGGGAACAGCGGGTCTTGGTATAAGTAATGGCGGACGGGGTGGGATTCCAACCCACGAGACCCTTGCGGGTCTGCCGGTTTTCAAGACCGGTGCCTTCAACCGCTCGGCCACCTGTCCGGGGGCGGAATATAGGGACTTTCGCGGGTGCGCGGAGCTCCGTCCCCGGACTCATTCCGCCAATCCGTGGGATAGCGCGCGGCCCGTCGTCGCATCGAAAACATGGCAATCCGCGAGGTCGGCCGAGAGCACTACGCGGTCGCCCGGGCGCGGCGGAATCCGCGCGCCGCACTTGGCGACCACCTCATGGGGTCCAAGACGCGCATAGACGAGCGCGTCCGGACCAAGCGGTTCGACGACCTTCACTTCGACTTCCGCCCGCATCGCGCCCGTGCTGTGCGGCGCGTTGACGCGCAGATCGTCGGGCCGCACGCCGAACGAGACCGCCGACCCGGATGGCGCGCCGCAGGGCAGGGGGAGATCGCCGAATCCGTCGACCGTGAGACAGCCTCCCGCCGCGCGGCCGGGCAGGATGTTCATCGACGGCGAGCCGATGAATCGCGCGACAAACATGTCGGCGGGCCGGCGGTAGACATCGTTCGGCGCGCCGACCTGCAGGACCCGGCCGTCCTTCATGATCACGATGCGACCGGCGAGCGTCATCGCCTCGATCTGGTCGTGGGTGACGAATATGATCGTCTTGCCAAGCGACTGATGAAGCTTCTTGATCTCGAGACGCATCTGCGCGCGAAGCTGGGCGTCAAGATTCGACAGAGGCTCGTCGAATAGGAAGACGGCGGGATTGCGAACCATCGCCCGGCCGATGGCAACGCGCTGGCGCTGGCCGCCCGACAGCTGCGCGGGACGCCGTTCCAGATAATCGGTCAGGCCGAGCATCTCGGCGATTTCCGCGATTCGCTTCGTCCTGCCCTCCGCCGAAAGAGCCGAGGTTCGCAGGCCGAAACCGATGTTGCGCGCGACCGTCATGTGCGGGTAGATCGCATAGTTCTGGAACACCATGGCGATATTCCGGTCCTTCGGCTCGACCCGGTTGACGACCCGGCCGCCGATGGAGATTTCGCCTTCCGTGATGTCCTCGAGACCCGCGATCATGCGTAGCGTCGTCGATTTGCCGCAACCCGACGGTCCGACGATGACGACAAACTCGCCGTCCGCGACGGTCAGGTCGATTCCCTTGACCGCGGCGACCGATTCGTAACGCTTGACGACCCCGGTCAGTTCAACTTGCGCCACCCGCGATGCCTCCGGGTCAATTGGCCAGAGCCAAGAAAGCTTGGTCGAGCACGCGCGCCTGTTCGCGCTCGCGCCGCTCAATCGTTCCCGCCAACTCCGCGAACTCCGCCGCACGGACTCGGTACGCCGCGAGGGCGTCCTGCATCGGGGCCATCGCGGGACCACCCGGGCGCGTCCGGACGGCCACGAAGTGCCCGGGAGACACGACTTCCCGGAAGCGGACCTCGTCCATGGCGCTGGCGCGGCCGGTGGCGCGATGGAATGCGTCCGCAAAGGGGCGGTATCCGCCCTCGCTGAGCGACGTGCCGGCGGCGGCGACCGCTTTCGCCGTCGCGGCGCAAATCTCATGCGCCTGGCGAAACGAAAGCGCGGCGTCGCGCACAAGCGTATCGGCGAGTTCGGTGATCGTGGCGCAACTGCGATCGAGATTGACAGCAACGCGCGCGGCATCGATGCGGACCGCACGCACGAGGCCCGCGACCAGATCGAGGGCGCGCCCACCATCGCTGAAAGCGGCGTGGCAGGCAGCCTGCACCTCGCCTTCGGAATCGTTCATGTCGGTGAAGGGCGTATTGTGTACGACCGAGAGGGCCATGTCCGCCCTGCCGGCGGACAATGAAGCGAGAAGCCGCGCGTGCTCGATGGGAACGGGATTGCGTTTCTGCGGCATGATCGATGAAATCTGTACGAAGCCATCGGGAACGTGGAGTTGCCCGACCTCGAACGCGGACCAGAACTGGAAATCTTGAACGATGCGCCCGAGATGAAGCATCATCAGCCGAAGGGCGGCATAGGGCGCCGTGATGTAGTCGACCGACGCGATGCAGCCGTAGCTATTCCGGCGGATGCACGAAAAACCGAGCAGCGCGGCCATGCGCTCGCGGTCGAGCGGAAAGCCGGTGGTGGTGATCGCGCCCGCACCCATGGAACACTGGTCGACCACCTCTCGCGCCGCAAGAAGACGCTCGATATCGCCGCCGAGCACCTCGATATAGGCGGCAAGATAGTGCCCGAACGTGGTTGGCTGCGCGGGCTGACCATGGGTGTAGGCGACGACGAGCGTCCCCGCGGTCGCATCCGCCTTCGCGATCGTCGCGCCGAGGAGGTCTCGCGCCTGCGCCAGCACGCGGTCGATGCGCGCCTTCAGAACCATCTTGAACACGGTATGGTCGATATCGTTGCGGCTGCGGCCGGTATGCAGCCGGCCGGCTGTATCGGGATCCAGGCGCTCCTTCAGCGCCTTTTCGATCAGGAAGAACAGGTCCTCGACCTCGCCGGTATAGGGCGTGGCCTTCAGATCGAGCGTACGTTCAATGCTGGCCAGCGCGCGCGCGATGGCCCGCGCCTGCGGCGGCGTCAGTATGGCGGTTTCGGCCAGCATGACGCAGTGCGCCCGATCAACACGGCGGAAGGCGTCCACGAAATGGAGCTTGGCGCCCTCGAACAACGGGGCGAGCACGGTTTCCTTGAAGACCGGAGCCGGAAAGACGTCGTCCGACCCGGAAACGGGTGGAGCCATCGAACTATCCTTTCAGACCGGCGAGAACGACACCGCGGATAATGTAGCGCTGGAAGAGGAGAAACACGATCAGCGTCGGAATGGTCGCGAAGCTGGCGCCCGTCATGATCAGCTCCCAGTCGATCTGCTGCTCGACGGAAAAAGTGGTCAGGCCGACGGGAAGCGTGTAGAGCGCCGGCGACGTGGTGACGATCAGCGGCCAGAGGAACGCCGTCCAGTTTCCGAGGAACGAGAAAATGGCCAGCGCCGACAGCGCCGGCGTCACCAGCGGCATCGCTATTGTCCACCAGATCGTAAACTCGTTGAGGCCGTCGATCCGGGCCGCGTCGAGAAAATCGTCGGGAACGGTTTCGAAGAACTGCTTCATCAGGAAGGTGCCAAACGCCGTCATCATGCCGGGGAACATGATGCCCCACGTCGTGTCGACCCATCCAAAGTTGCTCGACATCATGTACCAGGGAATCACCAGCATTTCGGTCGGGATCATCAGTGTCGAGAGGATGGCAAGGAACACAAAATAGCGTCCGCGAAAACGGTACTTGGCGAGGGTGTAGCCCACAAGGCTGTCGAAAAATACGTTCGACGCCGTGACGACAACGGCGATGAAGAGCGAATTCCCGAACCAGCGGAAGAATCGGCCGTCCTTGAGCATGAAGACGTAGTTCCCGATCGTCGGCTCGCGCGGGAAGAGCGACAGTTCGTAGACTTCATGCGGGTGCTTGAGCGACGTCATAACCATGTAGAAAATCGGCACCACCATGGCGATGCCGCCGAGCGCCAGCAGCGTCCAGGCGACGGCGCGGCCGGGCCTGATGTCGGCGCGCGCGTAACGCGAGGCCCAGGATGACACGGCCGGCATGGGCACGCTCATCTGTCCCGCATCAAGCGGAGCTGCAGCAGCGAAATGGCCAGCAGCACGAGAAACAGCACCGCCGTCTGCGCCGCGGCATAGCCGAGTTCGTAGGAGCGGAAGGCGGTCTCGTAGATCAGAAGCACGAGCGGCTTGGTGGAGCTCAGCGGACCGCCCGGGTCGTTGGTGGTCATGTTGTAGACCTGATCGAAAATCCGCAGATAGGCGATCGACGAGAACACGACAAGAAAGACCGTCGTGGGCCGCAACAGCGGAATCGTGATTTCGCGCAGGATCGTCCAGTTCGAGACGCCGTCGATGCGCGCGGCCTCGTAATAGCTTGCCGGTATGGCGCGCAGGCCGGCCAAGAAGATGATCACCTGGAAGCCGAGTCCGTGCCATATCGCCGTCGCCAGGATCGCCGGCAGCGCATTCGTTGTCGACGAAAGGAAGTTGATTTGCGGCAGGCCGAGACCGGAGATCGCATGGTTCAGGACCCCGATCGGCAGCGGCTGGTAGAACCAGCGCCAGACCCACGCCATGGCCGCCGCCGTGGTCAGGAACGGCAGGAAATAAAGGGCGCGGATCAATCCGTGCATGAAACGCACGCGGTCGAGATGATAGGCGACGACAAACGACAGAAGGATCGAGATGGGTGTGCCAATCCCGAGGTACAGGAAGGTATTGGCAAATACCTTCCAGAACGCCGGATCGGCGGCCAAGCGCGCGTAGTTTTCGACGCCGACCCAGCGGCGCTCCCCGATCAGGCGCCACGAGTGCAGCGAGACGTAGAACGCATCGAAGGTGGGGTAGAACCGGATGACGGCGTAAAAGACCAGCGGCAGGGCGAGGAAACCCCAGGCCCACGCCACGCGTTTCTGCTCGACGGTTCGGTTGTCGTACCAGGTCATCTGGCCAAATCCCGCGGGCGGCGGCTTGCCGCGCGCCGCGCGCGAGGAGGACGGAAGCTATTTCTTGTAAAAGGCGTCGAGCAGCTTCTGTTCGGCTTCCGCCATGGTGCGCAGCGAAACGGCCGGGTCCTGGTTCTCGAGCAGAATCCGGTTCACCGCATCAACCACGACTTGGCGCTGCGCTGATTCGTCGATGAAGTGCGTCGCGACCGCTTCCTTGAGGCCGGCGACGAACGGCCCATAGATCGGGCTCGCGGCCGCTTCCTTGCTGTTGGCCGCCGCTTCGCGCGCGGGCAACTCGCCGGTTACCTTGAGCCACAAGTCCATCGCGGCGGGGGTGGTGACGAAGGCGAGGAATTTCTGCGCCGCCTCGAGTTTCGCGCCACGCGCCTGCGTCGTGATGCCGTTGACCCAGTAGGACCCGTAGTTCGACCGGATGCCATCGTGGCTGGGGAGGGGGGTGACGATCCATTCAAGGCCCCGCGTCCGCTCCAGCGCTCCGATGCGAAAGTTTCCGTCGACAATCAGCCCGGCGCGCTGGGCGCGGAAGGCGGCCTGCGGCTCGTCCATGAAGTTGCGCGCGGTCACCTTGTGTTGCTTGAACAGGTCGACATACCAGCTCAGCGCGCGCCGTCCCGCGTCCGAGTTGTAGGCGACCTGCCTGCCGTCGGCAGAATAGGGCGTGCCGCCGAACTGGCGCAGCAAGACCTCGCGCCACCAATGATGGTCCTGGGCTTCCATTCCGGCGCCGATACCCACCTGGGTGATGTTGCCCGCCGCGTCGCGCTTGGTCATGCGCTTCGCCGCGTCGAGCATCGCGTCAAGCGTCTTGGGCGGATTTGCCGGGTCCAGCCCCGCCTCGCGCATCAGGGGAACATTGTAAAACACGGCCAGCGAGCGCACGGCCGTCGGCAGCGCGTAATAGGCGCCGTCGCGCTTCATGGCGCGAACCATGGGAAAGAACTCGGCGTCGATCCGGGACGGCGGGAACATGGCGGCGGGCAAGGGTTGCAGGATCTTCGCCGACTGGAACTCGTCCAGCCAGCCGTAGAAAAGCTGCACCATGTCGGGCGCCTGCCCGGCGGCCATGGCCGCGGAGATCTTGGTGCGGTAATCGGCATAGGGGAAATGGACGTGCTTGACCTTGGTGCCCGGATTGGCGGCCTCGAACTGCTTGATCAGCTCGTCCATCGCGCGCACGCGCGTTTCGAAGGTGTACTGCCAATACTCGACCTCGACCGCCTGTTGGGCCTTCGTGTCCCCGCCGATGCAGATGGCGATCAGCAGGGCCGCCGCCATGATTTTCAGAAAGCGCATTATTTCCTCCCTCGTGTCCACCCATGCGGCTGCGCAAGCGACCGACGCGCCGCCTGTTCCAGTGTCGCCAATGGTGGGCACGAGGTGCCCGTGGCTGTCAATGAATCAAGCGCATCGAGGCGCCCCGCCCGGCGGAATGGCGTCGCGGACCATCCCGCCTTGGCCGGCGCCGAATCGTCGGTTCGGCCAAGCGCGTTTGCCGTGTTCGCTTGGATTTCCGCGGCGAACATCAAGGCCCTGGCGGACGGGGTGGGATTCGAACCCACGAGACCCTTGCGGGTCTGCCGGTTTTCAAGACCGGTGCCTTCAACCGCTCGGCCACCCATCCGGGGGCGGAATATAGGGACTTTCGCGGGCGCGCGGAATTCCTTGGGGGGAGGGCCGGTCCGCTGCCTGGGCCGCCGCGGCCAGGGCGGCTAGCCGAAAGAGCAGGGGGGCGCGTAAGATTATGGAATAAACCGCCCGCCGGATTGTTTACAATGGTGTGGGCGGGGATTGTCCCCGCCACGTCATGAGACACGGGAGCATTAAACAATGAAGACAGTTGCGGTTCTTGCCGCCGTATTGGCGGTGGCATTGGCTGGCCCGGCGTTCGCCGGAAGCTGCCCGGGGCAAATTGCCGCTGTGGATGCGGCGGTGGCCAAGGGCACGAAGCTGAGCGCGGCGGATTTGGCGTCGGTGAAGAAGGCGCGCGACGACGGCGACGCGCTTCACAAGTCCGGCAAACATGCGGAATCGGTCGCCGAAATCGCCAAGGCGAAGAAGCTGCTCGGCATGTAATTCGAGCATGTATCCGCATCCGGCCGTACCGCTCGCGGCCGGATGCGACTCTTCCTCCCGCGCGGCGGAAGAACTTAATAGTAGGGCGAACAAAGCGGCTGGCGGCGGAACCCTGACCCATGCGCAGCGATAGCCGACAGCATGTGGTGGCGTTGATCCCGCGCTTGCGGCGCTATGCGCGCGCGCTTACGGGCAACTCCGAGCAGGCCGACGAACTGGTTCAGGACTGTCTGGAGCGGGGGCTTGCCCGCCTGCATTTGTGGCGGCGGGGAAGCGACTTGAGGGCGTGGCTGTTCACGATCATGCACAATTTGCATATCAACAATTTGCGCCGCAGCGGCATTCGGCCCGACGCCCAGATCTACGACGACGCCCGCATGCAGGCGGGGACGCCGCCGGCGCAGGATGACGTGGTGGCGCTCCATTCCATCGTCGGCATGCTGCGGCGCCTGCCGGCGGATCAACGCGAGGTGCTGCTGCTGGTGGGCCTGGAGGAATTGAGCTACCGCGAGGTCGCCGACGTTCTCGGCGTTCCCATGGGCACGGTGATGTCGCGGCTGGCGCGCGGACGCGAACGCCTGCGCGAATGGAGCGGCGCCACCGCCCCGCAAAAGGAGAAATCGGCCCGATGACCGGCCCCGACATGGCGATCGAGGAAGCAGACATCCACGCCTTCGTGGACGGGCAGATCGATGCCGGGCGGCGGGCGGCGGTGGATGCGGCGTTGGCGCGCGACGCGGCCCTGGTGACGCGGGTCGCCGCCTACAAGGAACAGAACACGGCCCTGCATAGCGCCTACGATTCGGCTCTGCGCGAGCCGATTCCGCCGGCGCTGATGGCAACCAGGCCATCGCGGAACCTGATCGCGGTGCGCCATGTTGCCGCCGCGGCGCTCTATGTGGGCATCGGGATCGGGATCGGATTGCTGGTGGCCGAGAGGAGCGAGACCGGGGTGGCGGGTAGCGGCGCCGGCATACCGCAGCGCGCCGCCGTGGCCTACGCCACCTACGCCCCCGAAATCCGCCATCCAGTGGAGGTTGGCGCGGCGGAGGAGGCGCACCTGCAGGGCTGGCTGTCGAAGCGGCTCGGAACGCCCGTACGCGCCCCCAAACTGGAGACCCGAGGCTTTTTTTTCGTCGGCGGGCGGCTGCTTCCCGATCCCGGAGGTCCGGCGGCGCAGTTCATGTACGAGGATGGCCAGGGCCGGCGCGTCACGCTTTACATCCGCGTCACCAGCAAGGGGCTCCCCGACAGCGCATTCCGCTGGCACAAGGCCGGAAACGTCGATGTCCGCTTCTGGATCGATGGCGCGGTGGGCTATGCGCTGGCCGGCGAAATCGAGCGCGAGGAAATCGCCCGCCTGGCCGAATTGATCTACGATCAACTCAACACCTGAGCACCGGCAGCTAAGCGCCCGGTTGCGTCCGAGCGCCAAACTATGGCAAAAGCAGCGCCCATCGGTCATCTTCAGGCGAGGAACGCATGAACGCGAGCGCGTTCAAGTCCCAAGCGTTCACTAAAATGGCGGCGCTCACGAAAACCATGTCCGCCGTTGCGCTCGTGGCTCTGCTGACGCTGGCTCAGGCCGGTCCGGCGGCGGGCGGCGCCGCGACCGCCCCCGCGCCGGCGGAGGCCGCGGCGCCGGCACAGAAGGATTTCGGAGTCTGGCTCGCCGATTTCCGCCGTGAGGCGGCGCAGCGCGGCATCAGCCTGGCGACGCTCGACCTCACACTGACGGGGATCGAGCCCGTCCAGCGGGTGCTGGAGCGCGACCGCAGCCAGGCGGAATTCAAGCTCACCTTCAAGGAATATTCCAGCCGCGTCATCACCGCCGAGACGGTGGAGCGCGGACGCGCCATGGTGCGCCGCCACGGGCAGCTTCTGGAGCAGGTGTCGCGCCACTACGGCGTGCAGCCGCGCTTCATCATGGGCATCTGGGGAATCGAGACCCGTTTCGGGCAGGTCAAGGGAACCATGCCGGTGTTTCCCGCCCTGGCGACGCTTGCCTATGACGCCCGCCGGCCGGCTTTCTTTCGCAACGAGTTGATCGCCGCCCTGACCATGGTGGAGCGCCGCTACATCGACGCCGGCTCCATGTTGGGCTCGTGGGCGGGCGCCATGGGACAGCCGCAGTTCATCCCCTCCAGCTATCTCGCCTACGCCCAGGATTTCGACGGCGACGGCCGGCGCGACATTTGGAGCCATGAAGGCGACATATTGGCCTCGATCGCCAACTATCTCAGCAAACACGGTTGGAGCACGGCGGAAACCTGGGGCCGCGAAGTGCGCTTGAGCGCCTCGGCGCGAGCCAAGGTGGCGACGCTGGCGCGCAGCGGCCGATCGGGCTGCGGCGCCATCGACCAGATGACGGTGGATCAACCGCTCGCCGCCTGGCAGGCGATGGGCGTGCGCCGCGGCGACGGCGGCGACCTTCCCGATCGACCGCTATCGGCGTCTCTCGTGCGCGTGGACGGCGAGGAAGGCGATACTTTCCTCGTGTATCGAAACTATCAATCAATCCTGCGCTACAACTGCGCGCATCTCTACGGCTTGACCGTCGGACTGCTTTCAGATCGGATAAGCGACCGCTAAAGTTTCTAGGGATTGTGGATCGTGGGAAGAGATCATCACTAAATCTATGAATCGACTGAAAAATTTTCGAACCCTTGCCCGAATCGGCGCCGCCGCCCTGTGCGTGGCCGCCGCCGGCGGCTGCACCGAATTGCAGTTGGTCAACCACGCCAGCAAGCGGGTCGTACGCGGCCCGGTCGACATCAGCACCCCGGCGCCGGCGCGCGCGCCCGATCAGCTCCCGCGTCAACGGGGAATCTACAAAGTTGGCGATCCCTATCAGGTTGCCGGCGTCTGGTACTACCCGAAGCCGGATCCGTCCTACGACCAGACCGGCATCGCCTCCTGGTACGGCGAAGAGTTCCACGGCCGCCCGACCGCGAACGGCGAGTATTACGACATGAACCTGGTCAGCGCGGCGCACCAGACCCTGCCCTTGCCGTCGCTGGTGCGGGTGACCAATCTGGAGAACGGCCGCTCGATGGTGGTGCGGGTCAACGACCGTGGACCCTTTGTCAACGGCCGGGTCATCGACATGTCGCGCCGCGGCGCCCAGTTGCTCGGCTACGAGCGCACGGGTACGGCGCGGGTGCGGGTGACCGTCCTCGGACCGGCCAGCCTGGACGCCGACGTCCTTGAGGTAGCCTCCGCCTCGAAGGCCGAGAAACCGCCGATCGCCGGCGCCCCGCGCGTTGCCGTGCTGGCCGAGGCGTTGCCGCCGCCGCCCGGCGTCAACGGCGACACCGCGACGGTGATCGGGCCGGTACCGCCGTCGTCGTCGCTGGCCTTCGCGCCCAGCGACACCGGCGGCGGCAATCTGGAAACCCAGGCATTGCGCCAGGAACCGGTCGGCGCGACCTCGTTGTTCGTGCAGGCGGGCTCGTTCGCACGCTTCGAAAACGCCAACCGCTTGCGCGCCCGGCTGTCGCCCTACGGGCCAGCACATGTCAAACAGGTGATGCTCGGCGGCATCGACTACTTTCGCGTGCGCATCGGTCCGATGCAGTCGGTGACCGACGCCGATCAGATTCTGACCAGCGTGTTTTCCTTGGGGCAAGGGGACGCGCGCATCGTCGTCGAGTGAACGCGGCGATTTTCAACGCGCGAGCGGCCGTAATTCCGCCGCGGATGGCGCCCGCCGTTTGGGCGCCGTGCGGGCGACAACCATCGGGAAATGCAATCCATGACTTATCAGCGCGGGGTGCGCCAACTTACCTGGATCGTCGGCCTGACCTTGCTGGCGGCGACGGCGGCAAACGCGCAAGCGTCGCGTCCGCTGCAGGAAATCGAGACCTCGGCGCGCGAGGCGATCCTGATCGATTTCGACACCGGCGCGGTGCTGCTGGCGAAAAACGCCGACACGAAGATGCCCCCCTCGTCGATGTCGAAGCTGATGACGGCCTACATGATCTTCGAGCGCCTGGCCGCCGGGACGCTGAAGTTGGACGACATGATGACCGTGAGCCAGAACGCCTGGCGCAAGGGCGGCGCGCGCAGCGGCGGCTCGACCATGTTTCTCGACGTCGGCGGCCGGGTGGCGGTGAAAGACCTGATACGCGGGATGATCATTCAATCGGGCAACGACGCCTGCATCGTTCTCGCCGAAGCCTATGCGGGAAGCGAGGAACGGTTCGCCGAACTGATGACCAAGCGCGCGCGCGAACTTGGCCTCGGTTCATCGACCTTCAAGAACGCCACCGGCTTGCCCGACCCCGAGCACCTGACGACGGCGCACGACTTGGCGCGCCTGGCGAAGCTCATCATCGGCACCTTTCCGGAGTACTACAAGATCTACAGCGAGCCGAGCTTCGCCTATAACGGCATCAAGCAGGACAATCGCAACCCGCTTCTGGGCAAGCGTTCGATCGCCGACGGGCTGAAGACCGGACATACCGATATCGCCGGCTACGGCCTCGCCGCGTCGGTGAAGCGCGGCGAACGCCGGCTGATCCTGGTGGTCAACGGCTTCAAGACCATGGCCGAGCGCGCGCAGGAATCGGAACGGCTGATGGAGCTCGGTTACCGCGAATTCGACAACTACAAGCTGGTGCGCGCCGGGGTGACGGTGGACCAGGCGGACGTGTGGCTTGGGCAGGCGGCGAAGATCCCGCTGGTCACCGGCGCCGACGTGACCGCGACCATGCCCCGCCGCCTGTTGCCGCGGCTGAAGGCGACGGCGGTCTACAACAACCCCATGCCGGCGCCGCTGGCCAAGGGCGCGCTGGTGGGCAAGCTGATCTTTGGCGCGCCGGACATCGATTCCATCGAGGTGCCGCTGATAGCGGGCGCCGACGTGGAGCGCCTCGATTTCTTCGGCCGCATCGGCGCCGCGACCCGCTATCTGGTGTGGGGCGGGGCGCGTTAGAGCTTAGCGGACCGTCCTGGCCATGGCCGCCCGCGGCGATAGGTTCATCACGCTCGAAGGCGGCGAGGGCGCCGGCAAATCGACCCAGGCGCGGCTACTGGCCGCGCGCCTTCGCGAACGCGGCTTCGACGTGGCGCTGACGCGGGAGCCCGGCGGCACACCCGGCGCCGAGGCCATCCGCGCGCTCCTGGTGGACGGCGAGACGCAACGCTGGGACGCAACCACCGAAGCGCTGCTGCACTTCGCCGCCCGGCGCGACCATTTGACCCGCGTCATCTGGCCGGCGCTCGACACCGGGGGCTGGGTGGTGAGCGACCGCTTTGCCGATTCGACCATGGCCTACCAGGGCTATGCGATGAAACTTGGCCGTGAGGCGGTGGAAAAGTTGTACGCGGTGGCGGTCGGCGACTTCCGGCCGGGGCTGACCCTGGCGCTCGACTTGGACGCCGAATCGGGCCTCGCGCGCGCCCGAAACCGCGCCGACAAGGCCGGCGACCGCTATGAGCGCCTTGGCCTCGGCTTCCACCAAGGGCTTCGCCAAGCCTTTCTCGATATCGCCCGGCGCGAGCCCGAACGCTGCCGCGTCATCGACGCCAGCGCCGATGCGGACAGGGTCGCCGCCGCGATATGGTCGGCGGTGGCCAAGCGATACGGATTTCCGTCATGAGCGCCTTCGACCCGCGCGATGCACCCAGTTACGGGCCGCGTCATGCCACCGACCTGATCGGGCATGGCGGCGCCGAACAGGCGTTTCTCGATGCCTGGAACGGCGGCCGCGCGCCGCACGCCTGGCTGATTTGCGGCCCGCCGGGGATTGGCAAGTCGACCTTCGCGTTTCGCGCCGCGCGCTTTCTGCTGGCGCGGCGAGCCGGCAAGGATGGTTCAAGATCGGCGCCGGCCGAAAGTCTCCATGTCGATCCCGCGGACCCGGTGTTCGCGCGCGTCGCCAGCCGCGGCCACGCGGACCTTTTCACCGTCGAGCGATCCTGGGACGACAAGCGCGGGCGCTGGCGCGAGGAAATCGTGGTCGAGGACGTACGCCGCATGGCGCGCTTTTTCGCCCTGACGTCGGCGGAAGGCGGCGCCCGCGTCGCCATCATCGACGCCGCCGACGACATGAACGACAACGCCGCCAACGCGGCGCTAAAGACGCTGGAAGAGCCGCCGCCCGAAGGTTTTATCCTGATGGTGGCGAGCGCGCCTGGGCGGGTGCCGGCGACGCTGCGCTCGCGCTGCCGCATCCTGCGCGTCAGGCCGTTGGCGGAGAGCGACGTCATCGCCGTCATCGAACGCCAGCAGCCCGAATTGGACGCCGGAACCCGCCTGGCGCTGGCGCGCCTGGCCGAAGGCAGCCCTGGCCGGGCGCTGGCGATGGCCGGCGCGGACGGGCTCGAGATCTACCGCGAGCTGGTGGCGGTTTTCGCCTCCCTGCCGCGGCCCAACCCGGCGCGCGTGTTGAGCCTTGCGGACCGCGTTGCGGGCAGCGGCGGCGGCGCCGCCTACGCCACCCTCACGCGCACGCTGGGCTGGTGGCTGACGCGCGTGGCGCGCGCCGGCGCCGGCGCGGAGCCGGTTGGCGCCGACATCTTGCAAGGCGAAACCGAAACCCTGCGCCGCCTGGCGCGGGCCGGCACGCTTGATCGATGGATCGAGGTGTGGGACAACCTGAACCGCTTGGTTACACAGGCCGATAATCTCTCGCTCGACCGCAAGCAAGTGGTCCTCAACGTCTTCTCGTCGCTTGAAGCCGCAGCCGGGCGATGAGCGTTCAGGACACCCACTAGCATGGCCGAGAGCGGCACCTATTACCTGACGACGCCGATCTACTACGTCAACGACAAGCCCCATATCGGGCATGCGTACACGACGCTGGCCTGCGACGTGCTGGCGCGCTTTCGCCGCCTCGACGGCCAGGACGTGTTCTTTCTCACCGGCACCGACGAGCACGGCCAGAAAGTCGCCAAGTCGGCGCAAGCGGCGGGCATGGAGCCGCGGGCGTTCTGCGATTCGTTGAGCGAGAATTTCCGCGATCTGTGCCGCGTGCTCGAAATATCCAACGACGATTTCATCCGCACCACCGAGCCTCGGCATGTGGAATCCTGCCAGGCGATCTGGCGGGCGCTGGAAGCGAACGGGCACATTTATCTGGGCAGCTATGCCGGCTGGTACGCGGTGCGCGACGAGGCCTTTTACGCCGAGGACGAACTTGGCCGCGACAATGAGGGGCGGCGGATCGCGCCCTCGGGCGCGCTGGTGGAATGGGTGGAGGAGCCGTCGTATTTCTTCCGCCTGTCGGCCTGGGGCGATCGGCTGCTGGCCTATTATGACGCCCATCCGGACTGCATCCTTCCGCCAAGCCGGCGCAACGAAGTGACGAGCTTCGTGCGCGGCGGCCTCAAGGACCTGTCGGTATCGCGCACCAGTTTCACTTGGGGCATTCCGGTGCCGGGCGCCAGCGGGCACATCATGTATGTGTGGCTGGACGCACTGACGAACTACATCACCGCGCTGGGCTATCCCCATACCGGCGCGCCGCGCTTCCGCCGCTTCTGGCCCGCCGACCTGCACATGGTGGGCAAGGACATCCTGCGTTTTCACGCCGTTTATTGGCCGGCGTTCCTGATGGCCGCCGGCATCGAGCCGCCCAAGCGCGTATTCGCCCATGGATGGTGGACCAACGAGGGACACAAAATCTCGAAGTCGCTCGGCAACATCATCGATCCGTTGCGCCTGATCCAAACCTACGGCCTCGATCCGACCCGCTATTTCCTCATGCGCGAAGTGCCGTTCGGCAATGACGGCGATTTCAGCCACAAGGCCATGGTGGCGCGCATCAACAGCGAGCTGGCCAATGGCGTCGGCAACCTGGCCCAGCGCGTCCTGACCTTCATCGCCAAGAACGCCGACGGGCGGGCGCCAACCCCGGGCGCGCTGGCGCCGGCCGACCGCACGCTTCTGGCGCAGGCGGAAAGCCTGCTCGGCCACATGCGCGCGGCGCTGGCGGAGCAGGCCATCCACGTCGCGTTGCAGCATTGGGTGGACGTGGTGGCGGCGGCCAACCGCTATGTGGACGAGCAGGCCCCGTGGACGCTGCGCAAGACCGACACCGACCGCATGCGCACGGTGTTGTGGACCCTGGCGGAAACGCTGCGCCATTTGGCGCTGCTGGCGCAGCCTTTCGTTCCCGGCTCCGCCAACCTCCTGCTGGACCAGTTGGGGGTGTCGCCGGCGGCGCGCACCTTCCGCGCCGTGGGCGAACCCGGCGCGCTTGTGGCCGGGACCCCGCTGCCGTCGCCGAGCGGCATATTTCCCCGCTTCGTCGAGGCGGACGACCCGGCCTCGTGAAGGCAAAGAGCCGTGCTGGTGGACAGCCATTGCCATCTCGAATTCGCCGACTTTGGCGAGGAGCTGGATCAAGTGACGGCGCGGGCGCGGGCCGCCGGCGTCGGCCGCATGGTCACCATCGGCACCAAGCTCAGCGAGTTTGCGCGCGTCCTGGCGGTGGCGGAGCGCTACGACGACGTCTATTGCACGGTCGGCGTGCACCCGCACGAAGCGGCTGCCGAGGGGGCTAGCAGCGCCGAACCGTTGCTGGAGCTGGCGCGGCACCCGAAGGTGGTGGGCATCGGCGAAACCGGGCTCGACTATTATTACGAGCACAGCCCGCGCCCGGAACAACTGGCCAGCTTCCGCTCCCACATCGCGGCGGCGCGGACCAGCGGCCTGCCGCTGATCGTGCACAGCCGCGACGCCGACGACGACATGGCGCGGGTGCTGGCCGAGGAAATGGCGGCGGGGCCGTTCACCGGCTTAATGCATTGCTTCAGTTCTAGCCACCAACTTGCTGAAACGGCTGTTGCAATCGGACTTTACATCTCCTTCTCCGGGATCCTTACCTTCAAGAACGCCGAGGGGCTGCGGGCGACGGCCAAGGCCATGCCGCTGGATCGGCTGCTGGTGGAAACCGACGCCCCCTATTTGGCGCCGGCGCCAAAGCGCGGACAGCGCAACGAGCCCGCTTATGTGGTGCATACGGCGGCGGCGCTGGCGGCGCTGCG
>CAZIVY010000613.1:0-2480 GCA_964542505.1 uncultured Rhodospirillaceae bacterium | reverse complement strand
CGCTTGGGCGATACGGCCTACCGCGTGCGCGCGAGCTTCCTGCCCGGCGCCGGGGTCACGGTCATGGACAAGGTGGGCGAGCTCGGCATGCACAAGGTCGATTTGAACAACGGCGCGGTGCTCGAACGGGGCTGCGTCTACATCGTGCCGCTGCAGGAGCACGTTCGCCTCGGCTACCGCGAATTCGCCTTCGCCAATCCCAAAAGCTCCACCGGCCGGCTGGACGTCTTCACCCGCCTGATCGCCGACGGCGGCGATGCCTTCGACCGCGTGCCGCCGCTTTACGCCGGGCCGCTCTATATCGAAGTGGCGCCGCGCACCTTCAGCATCGTGGTGCGCGCCGGCTCGCGCCTCAACCAGCTCCGGCTCCGCTACGGCTCGCCCCAAACCAGCGTCGCCGGCTTGCGCAAGTTGCACGAACGCTACCGGCTGGTGGATGTCCCGCCGGGCAAGGAGACCATCCGCCACGACAGCATCGGCGTCACCATCGACCTCGCGGGCGAGGACAGCGGCGGGCTGATCGGCTACCGCGCCAAGAAGCACGCGGATGTGGTGGACGTGGACCGCCGCCAGCATTACGACCCGCTGGATTACTGGGATCCCCTTTACCGCCGCCGCCAAGAAGGGCTGGTGCTCAACCCCGACGATTTCTACGTCTTCGCCACCAAGGAAGCGGTCAAGGTGCCCCCCGACCACGCGGCGGAAATGGTCGCCTACGACACGCTGGTGGGCGAGTTCCGCGTCCATTACGCCGGCTTCTTCGATCCCGGCTTCGGCTTTGGCGACGCCGCGCAGGGCACGCGGGCGGTGCTGGAAGTGCGCTCCCACGACGTGCCCTTCATGCTCGAGCATGAGCAGATCGTCGGGTGGCTGCGCTACGAGCGCCTGGCCGGCGTGCCCGACCGTCTCTACGGCCAGGGCATCGGCTCCAACTACCAGCGCCAGGGCCTGGCGCTGGCGAAGCAGTTCCGCCCGCCCGCCTAGACCGCCTGTTCCTTACGTCTTGACTGCGCCGCCGCACGGCGCGACATTCAACTTGTTCCAAGGGGAGCCCCGGCATGGGGCTGAGAGACCGCATGGCCAATTGGCCGCCGCGGTGACCCGTCGAACCTGATCCGGATTATGCCGGCGGAGGGAAAGGAACTTATGCGCGGATTCCCATTCATTTCCGTTTTCTCATTCGTGCTGGCCGCGTTGGCCGGCCCGGCCGACGCCAAGACCCGGCTGCTCGTCTACAGCACGTTGGTCCCCGAATACATCGACAGCTTCAAGCAGGCGTTCGAGGCCGATCATCCCGGCATCGAGCTCGCGCTCCAGCGCGATTCGACCGGGGTCATCACGTCGCGCTTGCTGGCCGAAAAAGCCAATCCCCGCGCCGACGCGGTGTGGGGGCTGGCGGTGACGAGCATGATGGTCTTGGAGCGCGAGGGCATTTTGCAGCCTTATGCCCCGCGCGACCTGGCCCGCATCAAGCCGCTCTTCCGCGACGCCAAGGATCCGCCCGCCTGGGTGGGGATGGAAGCCTGGGCGGCGGCGGTGTGCTTCAACGCCGTCGAGGGGAAGAAGCTCAACGTCGAGCCGCCGGCGACGTGGGCCGCGCTGCTCAAGCCCGAGTTCAAGAACCGGATCGTGATGCCCCATCCGGCGTCGTCGGGCACCGGTTATCTGCATGTCTCCGCCTGGCTGCAGATGTGGGGCGAAGTAGCGGGCTGGCGCTATCTGGATCGCCTGCACGAGAACATCCACCACTACACCCATTCCGGCAGCAAGCCCTGCCGCGACGCGGCGCAGGGCGAATACCTCGCCGGCATTTCCTACGAGCTGGTGGGGGCGAGCCACAAGGCGGCGGGCGCGCCCATCGACGTCGCCATCATGGCCGAGGGCGGCGGCTGGGAAATGGACGCGGCGGCCATCGTCAAGGGCACGCCCCATGGCCCCGCCGCCCGCGCGCTCATGGACTGGTCGGCCTCGCGCCAGGCGAACGAGATGTACGCGCGCTACGCCACCCTGGTCGCCTTTGGCGGCGTCGAACCCTCCATGCCCGGCTACCCCGCCGGCGTCGAGGCGTCGCTGATCGATAACGACTTCGCCTGGGCGGCGGCCAACCGCGACCGCATCCTCGCCGAATGGCAGCGCCGCTACGAGGGCAAGGCCGAGAAGCGCTAGGGCTTGCGCTCCAACGACTGGTGGACGTGATCCAAGAGACCCTTGGCGCCGGCTTGGCAGAGGTCGAGCACGCGCTCGAATCCTTCCGCGCCACCGTAATAGGGGTCGGGCATGTCGCGGATCGAAAGCGACGGGGCGAAGGCCAGGAACAGGTCTACTTGCTCCATGCGCCCTGCTGTGGTCATCAACTGCAGGGCTTTCAAGTGGCCGCTGTCCATGGCCAGCAGCAGATCGAAGCGGTCGAAATCCGCCGCATCGAGTTGGCGGGCGACATGCTGGTCGAGGTCGAAGCCCCGCCGCGAAGCCGCGCGGCG
>CAZIVY010000612.1:0-8910 GCA_964542505.1 uncultured Rhodospirillaceae bacterium | reverse complement strand
CCGGCCATTGACTCGCGGCGGCGGTAGGCTTCATCGTTGAGTGGTCCCGTGCCGTGGCATTGGTCGCCACTCCGGATCAGCGGCAGCGGCGGGATCGGAGGATCCCGCATGCAGCGTTATCGATTGGCCTTCGTGTCGAATTCCGCCGAGATCGCCGAGGCGGTCAATGGCTGCTCGGATCGCGGAACCGAAGACATCGTTTGCCGGCTTGCGACCCTCGAGGATGCCGTGCGGGTTGCGCGGCGCCTGCTCGATGACGGGGTGGAGGTCATTCTCGGTTGCGGCGCCACCGGAGGCCTGCTGGCCCAGGAGATTGGCCAGCCCGTGGTCAAGATCCCGCGCACCTATCTCGATATTCTGCGCGCCCTGCTGCAGGCCGGCCGGTCCGGTCGCCGCGTCGGCGTCACCAGTTTCGCCGAGGCGACCGAAGGGCTCGAGATCCTGGGCAAGGTGCTCGACCTCGACATCCACCAGATCGTGTTCACCAACATGGACGAGCTGCGCGAGGGCATCCGCCGCGGCCTGGCGTCGGGAGTCTCCTGCGTTGTCGGCAGCGGCATCTGCCGCGACGTCGCCGTCGAGGAGGGCGGCACTGGCATCGTCGCCATTCCGAGCCGCAACGTCATCCTGCAGGCTCTGCGCGAGGCAAGGGCGCTTGCCGCCGCCCGCCGCGCGGAGCAGCGCGAGCAGGAGCAACTGCATACGATTCTCGAGATCATGAAGGAAGGCGTCATCGTCATCGATCGGGATCTGAGAACCAGGGTCTTCAACCAGATGGCCGCCGACACGCTCGGCATTACGGCGGATGGGGCGACTGCCGGCCTGCCCGGCGAGCTTATCGAGCGCCTGGGGCTCCTCAGTGTCTTGCACAGCGGCAAGGCCGAGATCGAGCAGGTGCGCCGCACCGAAAAAGCCACTGTCGTCATCAGCACGCTGCCGATCAGTGTGAACGGCCGAACCGAGGGCGTGGTGGCGACATTCAAGCCCGTCGCCCGAATACAGACCATGGATCGGCGGATCCGCGAGCGCCTGTACGCCAAGGGATTTGTCGCCCGCCACACCGTCGAGAGCATCAAGTCGCGGGATCCGGGCATGTTAGGAGTGATCGAGAAAGCCCGGCAATACGCGAAAGCCGACGCCGGCGTCTTGATCGAAGGCGAATCCGGCACCGGCAAGGAGATGCTGGCCCAGGGCATCCACAACCTGAGCGATCGCCGCGGCAAGCCCTTTGTGGCGATCAACTGCGCCGCATTGCCCGAGACGCTGCTGGAAAGCGAGCTGTTCGGCTACGAGGAAGGTGCGTTCACGGGCGCCAAGAAGGGCGGCAAAATCGGCTTCTTCGAGCTCGCCAATGGCGGAACCTTGTTCCTCGACGAGATCACCGACGTCCCGATCAGCCTGCAGGTGCGCCTGCTGCGCGTACTCGAGGAGCGCGAGATCATGCGGGTCGGCGGCGACCGGATCGTGCAGACGAACGTGCGGATCATCGCCTCGACCCATTGCAACCTCTACGAGCGGGTGCAGGAGCGCCGGTTCCGCAACGATCTCTATTTTCGGCTGTCGACGCTGATGGTGCGATTGCCGCCCTTGCGCGAGCGGGCGGGCGACCTTTCGCTCATCGTCGACGAGCTTCTCGATCGGCACGGGAACGGCGCCAAGAAGGTATCGGAGCGCATGCTGGAGCCGCTGCGTGCGTACCACTGGCCCGGGAACATCCGTGAGCTCGATTCGCTCATTCGCCGCTATGTCATTCTGCTCGGCGAAAAGACGGCGGACGATGGGTTGTTCCGCGCGCTGTTTGCCGAGCTCAGGGGTTGCGTCGAGGCCACGGCGGCGGCGGCGGTCCCGAAGTTCGCCGTCGAGGCGCTGAACGAAGGCGAACGCCTGCGAGACCGGATCGAGGATTTCGAGAGCCGCGTCATCGAGGCGACGCTCGCGCGGTTCCGGTTCAACCGGGCCGAGACCGCCAAGCGGCTGGGGATCAGCGTCAACACGCTATGGCGGAAGCTGCCGAAGAAGCACGCGCACTGATTTTCCAGCCAATTCTGGAATGTTTGTCCCCAGAATCGCGTTGCCGCATGGCGCGGCCGCGCGGCGGTCCCTGGCAAACTCCTGGATTTCCGGGTAATTCGCGATTGGCACGCGGATTGCTTTTCTCCACTTGCGACCGCATTTGACGTTCCGGCCGGATCTACATGCGCCAGCCGGAAACGCCGGGCCGACCTACGCATCGGACCGCATGACGCCATAGGGAGTCTTTTGTATGTCGGTGGAGGGGAAAATGAACGGGCTCGTCCGGCCACATGGGGGTGGCGGGCTGCGCCCCCTCCTGCTTGAGGGCGCCGCGCGCGAGGCGGAGCTCGCCCGCGCCCGCGGCCTGCGCCGGATCCGGATCAGCTCGCGTGAGGTCGGCGATCTCGTGATGCTCGGCATCGGCGGCTTCACGCCGCTCGACGGCTTCATGGGCGAGGCGGATTGGCGCCGCGTCTGCGATGCGATGCAGCTCGCGAGCGGTCTGTTTTGGCCAATCCCCATCACCCTGTCGGCGTCCAACCCCGCCGGCAATCCACTCCGCGCGGGCGAGGACATAGCGTTGATGGACGACGCGAACGAGATCCTCGCCACCATGGCCGTGCGGGAGATTTATCGCATCGACAAGGCGCTAGAGGCACGCGCCGTGTTTCGTACCGTCGATCCGGACGTGGCGATGGTCATGTCGCAGGGCGATGTGAACATCGGCGGGCCGCTGAAGGTGCTCTCGCTGGCCGGATTCCCGAGCCGTTACGGCAAGCTGTTCCTGACGCCGGCCGAGACACGGGCCCGGTTCCTCTCGCTCGGCTGGGGCCGCATCGCCGCGTTCCAGACCCGCAATCCGATGCATCGCGCGCACGAGTACCTGGCCAAGATCGCGATCGAGGTCTGCGACGGGGTGCTCATCCATTCGCTGCTCGGCAATCTCAAGCCAGGCGACATACCCGCGGATGTGCGCACGCGCGCCATCGACGTACTGATCGAGCGGTACTTCATGAAGGACACGGTTGTCCATGCCGGCTATCCGCTCGATATGCGGTATGCCGGCCCGCGCGAGGCGCTGCTGCATGCGCTGTTCCGGCAGAATTATGGTTGCTCGCATCTCATTGTCGGGCGCGACCATGCTGGCGTCGGCAGCTACTACGGTCCGTTCGATGCGCACCGCGTTTTCGATGAAATACCGCCTGGCTCGCTCGAGATCCAGCCGATGAAAATCGATTGGACGTTCTGGTGCTACCAATGCGGCGGAATGGCTTCCGACCGAACATGCCCCCACCCAGCCGAACAGCGGCTCTTGTTGTCCGGCACCAAGCTGCGCAAGATGCTGTCGGAGAACGAAGCGGTCCCGGCCGAATTCAGCCGACCCGAGGCGCTCGATGTCTTGCGCGCTTATTTCGCCGGACTGGCCCCTGATCAGAGGGTCTCGATCCAGCCGACCGGCGCCTCGGCGAGATAGCGCCTTTCGCGACTTCAGCCCGGCTTGGCGCCTACAGGGGCCATTCGATGGCGAATCGCTAGGAATCTGTTTCGGAAGTCATGCAGCGCATGCCAGCCGCCCTACAAGCAGCATGATCGAGGCGGCGTCGAGGAAGGCACGCTCCAATTCGATGGTCGCCTCGAAGTCCTTGGCGAGCCGCCGGTTGCGCCCGATCCAGGCGAAGAACCTTTCGATGTCGGGATCGCGAAGCGAGCGAGGGCGCCGCGGGTGACCGCGAAGCCGGCTCGATCGCGGTTCTTGCGTACGATCTCGACGGCAATCACGGTCGCCCTGGCGGCGCGCTCGCCGGCGTAGCCGCTGTCGGCGAAGATCTTCTGGATAAACGTGAACGCGTCGCGCGAGGCTTGCGGCAGCGGACCGCCGCCGTCGCGGTCGTGGATGCGGGCTCGATGCGGTTCGATGACCAGGCCGCAGCCGTCAGTGTCGACCAGCGCGTGGCGCTTGCCCCCATTGATCATCTTGCCCGCGTCGTAGCCGCGCGGCCCACCGGCCTCGGTGGTTTTGACGTATGAACGCCGAAGGCGTTCATGGGCTGTCGATGATCGCGCCCGTCGGGCTGGCCTCGCGTTCGGCCCGCTCCCGTTCCGCCGTCACCAGGCCATGGTTGACCGTCTCGAAGCGGTCGTCGTAACGCCACGCGGCGAACCAGCGATAGACCGTCTCCCACGCCGGGAGGTCGCTCGGCACCAAGTGCCACTGGCAGCCCGCGCGCATCACGTAGAGGATGCCTTTGACGATTTCACGCGGCGGCCGGCGTGCGTGGGCATGGCAAAATACACCCCGGCCAGAATGGGTGAGCGACGACCTCTTTTTGCCGAGGAAAATGGCGACGCGCAAGAACGCGGACCCGTGACGCGAACACCGCGACCCAATTTCCCGACGCGACTCACCTTGTCAGCAACGCCTGCACTTGCGAGACGATGCGCTCCGTCCACTGCGCGGATCGCGATTCGGCCATGATGCGCAGCACGGGTTCGGTATTGGAGGGCCGCACACCGAACCATGACCCATCGGCAAAACGCACGCGTACGCCGTCGACATGGTCGATCGCGTCTTGCGCGAACGCGGCCTCGAGGCGTTGATACAGCTCCGCGGTCGCGACTCCGATCGGCAGGGCAACGCGGGCTTTGCGCGTATGCAGCGAGGGAAGCGCGCGGAGTCGTTGGCTTAGGGTCTGTGTTCCGCGCGCCAGCACCTCGAGGACCAACGCCATCCCCATGATGCTGTCGCGGCCCGCGCAGACCGGAGGAAAGATGATTCCGCCATTGCCTTCACCGCCGATCGCATAACGCCCCTGGGCCACGTGCCGCATCAGCGCGCGTGAAAGATTGATCTCACCCACGCGTGTCTCGACGATGGTGCCGCCCCGCCGCACGACCACCTCGTCAAGCGCCATCGTCGTTGCAACATTCTTGACCACCACCGCATGCTTTGCTTCCGGACGCTGCAGCAGATGGTCGACGACGAGAACCAGCGTGTAATCCTCGCCGGGGGCGACGCCTTCTTCGGTCACCAGCGCCAGGCGATCGGCATCGAGGTCCTGCGCAAACCCGACGTCGCAGCGCTCGGCGCGCACCGCGGCCATCAGCTCGCCCAGTTGCTCGGGCACCGGTTCGGACTCGCGCGTCGACGTCACCAGCACCGCATCGGCGCCGAGTGCACGCAGCAGCGCGAGCGCCGCTTCCTCGCCCGCACCGCGGCCGGGATCGATGGCGACACGCAGCCGCCGGGCGCGGATCGCATCGACATCCACGTGGCGCAGCACCCGCCGAAGGTGCTCGGCGACGGCCTCGTCGTGGCGCGCCTCGACGGTCGGGGCTGCGTGGCGGGACGGCGTCGATCTTTCAAAGCGCTGGAACAGCTCCGCGGTCTGCACTCCGTCGAGAACCGTGTTCTCCGGCGCAAGGAAGAACTTGAAACCGTTCCATGGCCGCGGGTTGTGGCTCGCGGTGACCACCGCCCCCGCATGCGCCGAGAACGCGCTCAACCCGATCTGCACCGTCGGGGTGGGCACGACGCCAAGCTCGATGACGTGCACCTGGCGGGAGGCCAATCCACGGATGAGTCCCTCGCGCAGCATGGGTCCGGAGGACCGGGTGTCCCGACCGACGAGGACACGAACCGGCGCTGTGTGCCGCTGGTGGATCATCTGGCCGAAGGCGTCGCCAAACTTCTCCGCGACCGCCACGGTGAGCGATTCTCCGACGACACCCCGCACCCCAGAGTAGCTGACCACCAGCGGGCGCGGCGACATGCTCAGCTTTTCTGCCAGTCGGGCTTGTGGGCAAACACGCCGCGATAATAGTCCCGCAAGGCGAGCTTCGCCGCCGCTTCCTCGTCGACAATGACCGTCGTCCGGGGGTGATGCTGCAACGCCGATGCGGGCACCATGGCGCTCACCGGACCTTCAACGGTGCGCGCCACCGCATCGGCCTTGTGCGTCCCCGTCGCCACCAGCACGCAATGCCGCGCGTCGAGGATGGTTCCGATCCCCATGGTGATGACGTGCCGCGGGACCGGGTCGCTCCCAAACACCGCCTGCTGCGCGATCACCGTGCCCGCTGCCAGGGTCTTGATGCGCGTGCGCGACGCCAGCGAGGACGTCGGTTCATTGAAGCCGATATGTCCGTCCCGCCCGATGCCGAGCAGCTGCAGATCGATCCCGCCGGCGGCGGCGATGCTCATCTCATATTCGCGGCACGCGGCCGGCACGTCGCTGGCAAGCGCGGGCGGGACGTGGATTTGCGCGCGCGGCAGGCCGATGGGGCCGAACAGGTGGTCCGTCATGTAGCGATGGAAGGAGCGGGGATGGTTTTCGTCGAGACCGGCAAACTCGTCGAGGACGAAGGCCGTGATGCGGCGGAGATCGAGATCGCCCCGCTGCTGCATGCGCACAAGCTCGGCGTAGATCGCCAGTGGCGTTGCCCCCGTCGCCAGGCCGAGCACGGCCTCGGGCTTCCGGCGCACCAGGCGCGCGATGATGCCGGCCGCCAGCCGGCCCGCGTCCGGCGCCGAGGGTTGGATGATCACTTCCATGCCTAGCGCCCTCCGCCGAGCCGCCGGATGCGGGCGGCGACGTCGTCGCCGAAGCGTTCGATCAACCCGGCGACGTAGGCGTGGACATCAAGCCTGGGATCGGCGACCAGAGGCGTCAGGTCCATCGCATATTCCGCCAAGGAAGCCCGATCGGTTTGGCCGTACTCCGCATAGGTCGCATTGCTCCGCTTCCGTCCCGACGTCGCCAGGTCATAGCGTTTGCCGCCGGCGATCTGGGAATCGAACACCTCCATCAAGGCAGAGGTGAGATCCTCACGGGCACTGACGTCGAAGACTTGTCTGTCGGCGCCGCTGAGCCAATCCAGGCCGCGCCAGACCTCGCATCCCCATAGTTTAGCGGGCCGCAGCTCGGCGGGCAGCGCGCGCAACACCGCGATCACGTGCAACGCCACCGCGACATGGGTGTCGTGACGGTCGGCGAGGTTGTGGGTGTAGACGACGCGCGGCCGCGCCGCCTCGAGAAGCGCGCGCAAATCCTTGTGGAGCGCGGCCGAGGGTCTGCGCCTGACGGAATCGCTCCGGAAATCCAGGCACGCGAGCCACGCATATCCGCCGAGGCTGGCCGCTTGCTTCTGTTCCGCGAGGCGCGCCGCCCGCATCTGTTCGTCGGTCATTGCCGCATAGGGCCCGCTTCGCGGACTGCCCCGTCCATCGGTGACGATCACCGCGCCCAGCGCCTTGCCGGGCTGCTGGTAACATTCGAGGATGGCGTGCCAGGCCATGAACTCCACGTCGTCGGCATGCGCGGCAATGGCGACGTGCGTGGTGCGCTTGCACGCCCCATCCCAGGGCGTTCCGTCGGGAACGATCAACTCCGCCAGCGGCTGTGTCGGCTTCACGTTGCGCTTTCCATCTCGTTGCGCGGGAACGCGTCTTTCAGCTTGGGGAAGGTGCGTTGGACCATCGCGCCATCATACCATGTGGGCCTTGTCAGGTTGTAGAACGAAGAACGCGATAAGTCCGAGTCGCGCAAATTTTCAAGCGACCGCCACCGCCGCGCGCCAAGTGCTCGTCTCCGACGCACGGAAGGCTCGGCGCGGCGATGCTGAAGTCGGATGGCGTCGGACGTTGAAGGTGTTGTCGACGGCCGCAGGGGTCGAGATCGGTCCCGTCGACGAGGTGATCCGCCGGCGGCGTGGTGATCGCGATGGACCCGGGCCGCCGGGTGATCGCCGACGGCGCGGTGGCGGTGGTGGGGTCTCGCATCGTCGATGTCGGCCCGCGCGCGGCGGTGGAATCGTGCCACGGCCCGGCGAAGCGCCGCATCGACGCCACGGGCAAGGCCATCCTGCCGGGCTTCGTCGACGTTCATGGCCATGCCGGCCACGCGCTGGCCAAGTCGATCGGGTCGAACGGCGAGGAGTGGATGCGCCTGACCGGCGCGCTCTACGCGCGCGGCGCGGACACGGAATATTGGCGGATCGAGGCGATGCTGCCGGGGCTGGAGCGCATCCGCCGCGGCACGACCACGTCCTGCCTGCTGTTCGGCGGCGGGCCCGACGTGATGCGCACGGAGGACCCGCGCGCCGCCGGCGCGCATCTCCAGGCGGTCGAGGCGCTTGGCCTGCGCGAGGTCCTCGCAGTCGGGCCCGGACGTCCGCCATTCCCTCTCGCCTATCGTGATTGGGACGCCGGCGAAGCGCCGCGCGAGGTTAGCGTGACGCCGGATCGTTCTTGGCGCCCAGCTTCACGTAGGCCTTCACCCGCGACGGCGCCATCAGCCGGGCCTGGTGGCCGAGCACCGCGATCTCGCGCGCCCAATGATGCGCCGAGGCGCACGCCTCCATGCCCACAAGGCACGGCGGCAGCTTGCGGAAAAACTTCAACACATCCGCGCGGCGCAACCGCCGGCGCACAACCACCGCGCCGGACGCATCGACGCCACGCACCTGAAACACGTTTTTCGCAATGTCCAGACCAATCGTGATAACCTCTTTCATGGACGGCTCCTCTCTATGTGGCGTTCTAACACGACCACCTTATGGCACTCAGATGCCGAGCAGCAGGGGCCGTCCACCCCATCATCCATGTCTTTGATCTCATCTGCGTTTTAAGGCGTGGATGCCCGCGTCAACCCCCGGGTCGAAGAGCCCGGGGGCCAGGCATGACGACTTGGGAACAGCGGGTCCTGGTATAACGCATTGAAAACAAGACGAATGGAGCGCCGGAAGCGTCTTGTCCGTTACCCGATACCAACGGCATCGAGTCGATTTCTGGCCTCCACGGCCTCGTCGATCAATTGATCGATGATGGCTTCGACGGGCTTGATGTCGCGGGCGAAGACGGCGGCGGGCCCGAGATCGATCATGCCTTGGGAACAATCG
>CAZIVY010000611.1:0-2730 GCA_964542505.1 uncultured Rhodospirillaceae bacterium | reverse complement strand
CATCACCTGGTCGTAGTCGGCGGGCGTCACGTCGGCCAGGCGCTTTTGCACGCTGACGCCGGAATTGTTCACCAGAATGTCGATGGGGCCGAGTTCCGTCTCCGCTTCCTCCACCGCCGTCCGCACGCTGGCGGGATCGGTAACGTCGAGGCGGAGCGGAATGGCGCGGCCGTCGAAGGCGGCGATTTCCTCCGCCAGTTCCGCCAGCCGCTCGCTGCGCCTGGCCGCGCACGCGACCCGCGCGCCCGCACGCGCCAGCACCAGCGCGAAGCGCCGTCCCAGCCCGGATGAGGCGCCGGTAACCAGCGCGGTCTTGCCTTCCAGGCGCAACCGGGCGTGCGATGTCATCGATTCCTCCCAAAAGTCCTTAACGCATGCAACTGCAACGACGATTCGTCGCCGCTCCAGGCGCTGCATGAACCGAATATTAACGAAAAATGACTAACTTAACAGCCGTGGCTCCCTGGGTTCCGGGATGCCACGAGTTTAGGGGTTAGGAGAGTTGTCATGGACTCGACCGTGCGCTCATTTGCCGCCGGGGGCGCCGCCAAGGCGCGAGGCGCGAGGCGCTGGGGTCGCATGCGGCTTTTCAACGGGAGTGCCCGCTCCCTCGAGCCCGAGGATATCGTGCCCGGTCTTCATTTCCGCCAGCGCGACGACACGATTTGGGAAGTGGTGCGTATGGTCACTTTCCAGGTCCATCCCCTGCCCCATGTGGAACTGGTACGCGCCCGCGGCGGCGGCAACGACAGCATGCCGGGCCGCAAGATCATTTCCGTCAGCGCCCTCCTCGACCACAGCCTCTACGTCCTCGACTCGCCGCTACCGGCGGCGGCGGAGTAGTCCGCTGTCGAACCCGCGGCCCTCCGCGCTATCGGTCATGCGATGACCGCCAGCGGTCGCGTGCTGATCGTTGACCGCGATCCGGTCGCGCGCCTGCGCCTCGATCACTTGTTGACCGGGCGCGGCTTCGCCAGCCTGCAGGCCGATTCGGCGGACCATGCGATGGCGCTCGCCGGCGCCGACGGGGCGGACATCGTCATCATCAACGGCGACAGCGGCGCCACCGGCGAAGCCGAGCGCCTGACGCGCCGCTTGAAATCCCAGACCGCCACCGCGCCCATCCCCGTCATCGTCATCGGCGGCGAGGCCCAAGGCGCCGACAGCGTGCTGCCGCAGGCCTTCAAGGACAGCGAGCTGCACGCCCGCTTGGACACCTTCTTGCGCCTCAACACCATGCGCGAAGAGCTCTTGCGCCGCGCCGCCACCGCCGGCCGGTTCGGCGTCGAAACCCCGCCCGTGGCCTCCCCGCCCTCCAAGCTCGACGATGTCCGCCTGCTGATCGTCGGCAAGGACGATCGCGACCGCGGCGCCATCGGCGCCATGTTGAACGGCCAGGGCAGGTTGACGTCGGCGCACAGCGGCAGCGAGGCCATGAGCCTTTTGCGCTCCGGGAGCGAGTTCGACGCGGTGGTGCTCACCACGCCCGGCGAGACTCCCGAAAGCCAGAGTTTCTGTTCCGAATTGCGCTCCGACGCCCGCCTGTTTCACCTCCCCTTGCTGACTTTCGTGGACCCACGCGCCACCCTGAACGGATCGGCCATGACGCGCGGCATCAGCGACGTTATCGACCGCCCATGGACGGCGACGGAATTCCGCAACCGCTTGCTCGGCGCCGTGCGCCAGCAGCGCTACCGCGTGGTCTTGAAGGACCTGTTCCGCGCCTCGCGCCAGCCGGCGACGACGGACGCGCTGACCAGCGTCTATTCGCATGGATTTCTGTTCGAGCATCTGGGCCTGCAACTCGACCACGCCAAGCGCTACGGCCGCAACCTGACGGTGGCGGTGCTGGGTATCGTCGATATGTCCGGGTTGAACCGCCTTTACGGTTACCTGGCTGGCGACCGCGTCTTGCGCCAAGTGGGTAACATGATGACTCGCATGGTGCGCGGCGAGGACCTGGTGGCGCGCTATTCGGGCGCCAAGTTCTGCATCGCCTTGCCCGACACCGCGCCGGAATTGGGCTTCTGCGCCCTGCACCGCGTCGCCAGCGTGGTGGAGCAGACGGAATTGGACTTGCCCGATTCGCCCGAGCCCGTGCGCGTGCGCCTGGCGGTGGGCGCCGCCGGGGCATCGCTTGTCGATTCCTCCGAAAGCATCGTCGACCGCGCGATTTCCGCCATGGCCTGACGGTCCTTCTGGAACCCGCTTCGAGGTTCCTGTTAGACTGCGGCCATGCGCGTTGACATCGTTTCCGACACCATTTGCCCTTGGTGCTACATCGGCAAGCGCCGCTTCGAGCGGGCGCTGACCGATCATGGCGTTACCGGCGTCAAGGTCGGCTGGCGGCCGTTTCAGCTCAATCCCGGCATGCCGTCCGAGGGCATGGAGCGGGCGGCCTACCTGGCGGCGAAATTCGGCGGCGCCACCCAAGTCGGCGCCGTCTATGACCGCGTGCGCGACGCCGGCCGGGGCGACGGCATCCCCTTTGCCTTCGACCGCATTCGCCGCACGCCCAACACGGTGGATTCGCACCGGCTGATCCGCTGGGGCGCCGCCGCCGACCGCCAGGACCAGGTGGTCGAAATACTGTTCCGCCGCTACTTCCTCGACGGCGCCGATATCGGCGATCGGGACGTGCTGACCGACGTGGCGGCCGAGGCCGGCCTCGACTCGAACGACGTGCGCCGCCTCCTGGCCACGGAAACCGATCGTGACGCCGTCCTGGCG
>CAZIVY010000610.1:0-3597 GCA_964542505.1 uncultured Rhodospirillaceae bacterium | reverse complement strand
CTCAAGTTCGGCCCGCCGGAATTTTTCGCCGTGCAGTTGCTCACCTTTTGCAGTTTCGTCGGCATGAGCAAGGAGCCGCCGGCCAAGGTGGTGGCGGCGATGATGCTGGGCTTCGCCCTCGCCGCGGTGGGCCTGGACACGGTGACCGGGCAATTGCGCATGACCTTCGGCTCAATGGAACTCCTGCGCGGCTTCGACTTCCTGATCGCCGTCATCGGACTGTTCGGCATCGGCGAAATCCTGCTCACCATGGAGGAAGGCCTGGCCTTCAAGGGCGGCAAGGCCCGGCTCAACTTCAAGGTCGTGCTCGAGACCTGGAAGAAACTGCCCTCCTATTGGGTGACGTCGATCCGCGCCTCGCTGGTCGGCTGCTGGATGGGCATCACCCCCGGGGGCGCGACGCCGGCTTCCTTCATGAGCTACGGCCTCGCCAAGCGCTTCTCCAAGAACGGCCCCCGCTTCGGCACCGGCGAGATCGAGGGCGTCATCGCCCCCGAGACCGCGGCGCACGCCGCCGGCACGGCCGCGCTCCTGCCCATGCTGACGCTGGGCATTCCCGGCTCGCCCACCGCGGCGGTGCTGCTCGGCGGGCTGCTGATCTGGGGCCTGCAACCGGGGCCCTTGCTGTTCGTCGAGCAGAAGGACTTCGTCTGGGGACTGATCGCCAGCATGTACCTCGGCAACATCGCCGGGCTGATCGTCGTCCTCACCACGGTGCCGATTTTCGCCGCCGTGCTGCGCATCCCCTTCAGCATCATCGCGCCGGTGATCATCGTCATTTGCGCCGTCGGCGCCTACACGGTGCACAACGCCCTGCTCGACATGTCGGTGATGCTGGTCTTCGGCGTCGTCGGCTATCTGTTCAAGAAGCTCAACTATCCGCTGGCGCCGCTGGTGCTGGCCCTGGTGCTGGGCGACCGCGCGGAAAGCGCCTTCCGCCAGTCGATGCTGCTGTCGCAGGGCAGCGTGTCGATCTTCTGGGCCAACGGCCTGGTGAGCACCATCTGCGGGCTGGCGATCCTGATGCTGGTCTGGCCGCTGCTGGCCCGCATCTTCGCCGGCGGCGGGCGCAAGAAGGCGGTGGCCGGATGAACCCCGCCGGCAACAAGTTGCGGCGCGAGGCCCTGGCGCCGGCCGCGTTCGCCGTCGCGCCCCTCGGCGCCACTCGCAGCCTGGGCAACCAGGCCTATGTGGCGCTGAAGCGCGCCTTGAGCGAAACCGACATCTACGCCCAGCCCGGCGAAATCCGCCTCGACGAGCGCCGCCTCTCGCTGCAATTGGGCGTCAGCCGCACCCCCATCCGCGAGGCGATGACGCTGCTGGAGAACGAGGGTTTTCTCCGCACCCGGCCGCGCCGCGGCGTTTTCGTCGTCCGCAAGACCCGGAAAGAAGTCGTCGAGATGATCCAGGTGTGGGCCGCGCTCGAGGGCATGGCGGCGCGCCTCATCACCCAGCGCGCGTCCGATGGCGACATCGCCGGCCTGCGGCGCATGTTCGACGACTTCGCCGACCAGAACCCGGCGGAGCGCGTGGACGAGTATTCCGACGCCAACATCCAGTTCCATCAGGCGATCATGCGCCTCAGCGGCTCGCAACTCATCGCCGACCTGACGGAAAACCTTTTCATCCACGTGCGCGCCATCCGCAAGGCGACCATCCGCGAGGGCGACCGGGCCGAGCGCTCGATCGTCGATCACCTGAAAATCGTCGAGGCGTTGGAGCGCCGCGACACCGGGGCGGCGGAACGGCTGGCTCGCGAGCACACGCTTGGCCTGGCGGAATTCGTGGAGCGGCATTGCGATTTTCTCGATTAACCGCGGCTTGATCCTAGGGAGTGCGAATCATGGCTGAACCGGCACTGAAGGTGGTTGACAAGGCAGCGGCCGAGGCGACGAAGACCTCCGGCGGTCATTTGGTGGCCAAGGCGCTGAAGAACGAGGGTATCGACGTCATCTGGACGTTGTGCGGCGGCCACATCATCGACATCTACCAGGGCTGCGCCGACGAGGGCATCAAGATCATCGATGTCCGTCACGAGCAGGTGGCGGCCCACGCCGCCGACGGCTACGCGCGCCTCACGGGGCGCCCCGGCTGCGCGGTGGTGACGGCGGGGCCCGGCACCACCGACGCCATCACCGGCGTCGCCAACGCGTTTCGCGCCGAGAGTCCCATGCTGCTCATCGGCGGCCAGGGCGCGCTCGACCAGCACCGCATGGGCTCGCTCCAGGACTTGCCGCACGTCGATATCATGAAGCCGATCACCAAGTTCGCCTCGAGCGTGCTGACGCCCGAGCGCATCCCCGACATGATCAGCATGGCATTCCGCGAATCCATGGCCGGCGCGCCCGGGCCGGTGTTCCTGGAAATCCCGCGCGACGTACTCGACGCCCAGGTGGACCTGGCCAAGGTGCGCATTCCCCAGCCGGGCAAGTACCGCGCCTCGACCAAGTCCATCGGCGATCCGCGCGACATCGAGAAGCTGACCGAACTGGTGGTCAAGTCGAGGAAGCCCTGCGTTCTGCTCGGCACCCAGGTGTGGACCTGCCGCGGCTCGCAAGCCGCCATCGACTTCGTCAAGAAGCTGAACGTTCCGGCCTACCTCAACGGCGCCGGGCGCGGCACCTTGCCGCCGGGCGATCCGCATGGTTTCAACCGCACCCGCTCGGTCGCGTTCGCCCAGGCCGACCTTATCATCATCGTCGGCACGCCCTTCGATTTCCGCATGGGCTATGGCCGGCGGCTGAGCAGCAAGGCGACGGTGGTGCAGATCGACATGGACTACCGCACCGTGGGCAAGAACCGCGACGTATCGCTTGGCCTGGTGGGCGACGTGGGCGCCATCCTGGCGGCGGTCACGCAAGGCGCGTCCGGGGCGAACAACGGCGCCAAGGACCGCGACGATTGGATCAAGGAGTTGCGCGCCGCCGAGGTCAAGGCCGAACAGGAATGGCTGGGGTTCATGGCCTCCGACGCCAGGCCCATCCATCCCCTGCGGCTGGCGAAGGAGATCAACGACTTCCTCACCGACGACACGATCTTCATCGGCGACGGCGGCGACATCGTCACCTTTTCCAGCCACGTCATCAAGCCGCGCAAACCCGGCCAATGGATGGACCCCGGTCCGCTCGGCACCCTTGGCGTCGGCGTGCCCTTCGCCATGGCGGCGAAGCACGTTCATCCGCGGAAGGAAGTCGTCTGCCTGTTCGGCGACGGCACGTTCGGCATGACCGGCTTCGACATGGCGACGGCGATCCGCTTCAACCTGCCGTTCATCGGCATTGTCGGCAACAATTCCTGCCACAACCAGATCCGCTTCGGCCAGATCGCCAAATACGGCCGCGAGCGCGGCGACATCGGCAACATGCTGGGCGACATCGAGTTCAGCAAGTTCGCGCAGATGCTGGGCGGGCATGGCGAGGAAGTGCGCGATCCGGCGCAAATCGGCCCGGCGCTTCGGCGCGCGCGCGAATCGGGCAAGTGCGCCCTGATCAATGTCTGGATCGACCGCGAAGCGGTGGCGCCGGGAACCGCCAACCAGACGATGTACAAGTAAGACCAAGGAGAGGCAGCCATGGCCACGAAACCGAAAAGCAAGGC
>CAZIVY010000609.1:0-3835 GCA_964542505.1 uncultured Rhodospirillaceae bacterium | reverse complement strand
ATGGCCACCATCGCCGAGTACGAGACCGACGGCTCGACGCGCGGCCGCTTCGAGGCCTGGACCTTCGCCTACAAGTTGGCGCTCGACCGGCCGTTCGCGGGCGGCGGCTTCCGCGTCTTTACCGACGAGAAGCTCTACATGACCTACGTTCCCGAGGCGCTACGGTCGCGGAACTTCCACAGCATCTATTTCGAGGTTCTGGGCGAGAACGGTTTCGTCGGCCTGATCCTGTTCCTGGGCCTGGGGGTGTCGACGCTGTTGCTGACCTGGAAGATCATGCGCGCCGCCCGTAACCGTCCCGATCTTGCCTGGGCGGC
Organism: uncultured Rhodospirillaceae bacterium; assembly: GCA_964542505.1. GTDB lineage: Bacteria > Pseudomonadota > Alphaproteobacteria > Ferrovibrionales > Ferrovibrionaceae > CAZIVY01. Next base: position 3,518 of record CAZIVY010000609.1, on the reverse strand, counting down.
GTCGCTCGCGGCCATGGTACAGGTGGCCATCGTCGGTTACGCCGCCGCCGGAACATTCCAGAACTTCGGGTTCTTCGACTTCTACTACGCCCTGATCGCCCTGGTGGTGGGCGCCTGGCGGGTGGTGCAGCAGCAGGTGGCGGCTACCCCACAGCGCACCGAGCCGAAGCCGGCTCCAGCGACGGGAGAGGGGCCGCTTCCCGAGCCTGGGCGGGCCTAGGGTGCCAAAGCGAACCCCAGCGCGATCGGCCGGCTAGAACGCCATGCGTGATCTGCTTCTCGTTATCATCGTGCTGGTGTCGGTGCCGGTGACGCTGATGCAACCCTTTGCCGGGGTCCTGGTCTGGCAATGGGTGTCGCTGATGAACCCGCACCGCCTGGCCTGGGACTTCGCCTACGATTTGCGTGTCGCGCTGATCGTCGGCGCGGCGACGATCGTGGCCTGGATCGCCTCGCGCGAGACAAAATACCCGCCTACCGTGCCGCCGGTCTATTGGCTGATCGCCTTCGCCGTCTGGATCACCATCAGCACCTGGTTCGCCATCGTCCCCGCCGACGCCCTCGCCAAGTGGCAGCAGGCGATCAAGATCATTTGCATGACCTTGGTCACCATGTGCATGATCACCTCGCGCCAGCGCATTCACTTGCTTATTTGGGTGGTGGTGGCCTCGCTGGGATTCTACGGCGTCAAAGGCGGTCTTTTCAGCATCCTCACCGGCGGCGTCTCGCGCGTCTGGGGGCCGCCGGCAAGCTTCATCGGCGACAACAACGCGCTGGCGCTGGCGCTGCTCATGATCCTGCCGTTGATTCGCCACCTGCAGGCGGTCACCACGCGGCGTTGGGTTGGTGTCGGGCTGTGGGTCGCCGCGGGCCTAACGGTCTTGGCTATTCTCGGCACCTATTCGCGCGGCGGCGTGGTGGGCCTGGCGGCGATGTTGCCGGTCTTGTGGCTCAAGGGGCGCCAACGCCTGATCACCGGCGTCTTGATCGTCGGCGTGCTGGCGGCGGCATTGCCGGTCATGCCCGAACATTGGTTCGCGCGCATGGCGTCCATCTCCAATATCGACACCGATCTTTCCATGCGCGGCCGCACCGAGGCATGGACGTTCGCCTTCCGCCTGGCCCTTGACCATCCGATTGTCGGCGGCGGCTTCCGCGTCTTCCTCGATGAAGACCTGTTCCGGCGCTACGTTCCCCAGGCGCTCACCAACCGCAATTTCCACAGCATTTATTTCGAAGTGCTGGCGGAAAACGGTTTTGTCGGCCTGTTCCTGTTCATTGGATTGGGCATATCCACCATGTTGACGACGTGGCGGATCGACCACCTGACCCGCGGGCACGAAAAGCTCGCCTGGGCGAACTCGCTGGCGCGCATGATCCAGGTGGCGGTGATTGGCTACGCGGTGGGCGGGCTGGTCCTGAACTTCGGCTTCTTCGACCTCTACTACACGCTCATCGCGCTTGCCGTCGGCACCTTGCAGGTCGTGCAACGCGAAATGACCGGCGTCCAGTCGGTCGACGCGGCGGCGCAACGCCGGGCCGTGGCGATGGGCTTGCGCGCGGCGAGTGCGCCGGCTTCCGGCTCGCTCGGCGCGGCGAGCACTCCAAACACGTTCGGGGCGAAAAGCCGCTAGAAACCTAACGCGGCAGAGAGGGATACGCCGCCATTCCAGCCGTGGCGCGTCCGACCGACCAGGAGTTGTCGGAGGTCGAAACGCTCTCGCCGATATTGCTCGGGACGATGGGGCCTACCAGCCGATTGCCTTGGACCGTCACCGTTCCCGGGCTCTTGTGGCGGACGAGAAAGCATACCGCGCGGTCGCAGACCGCGGTGTTCTTCTCGATCAGGGTGCTGTGGCGGGTGCCGTCGGGCAGGGGCTCGAGCGCGATGCCGATAAGATCCTGGTTGTCGGCATTGGGTCCCTGTTGCAGCAGGTTGCGGCGCACTATGGTGGCGCCGCCTTCGCTGATGTCGATCAACCGGCTTTGCGTCGCCTCCACGCTGGCGACGACCGAGTCCTCCACCAGCGTGTTGCGGGCGCGGCTCTTGACACCGTGGCCCCTGCCGCCGGTGCGCAAGACCTGGCTGCGGCGCACGACAAGCTGATCGGTGGCGCCAATGTAGATCGCATGGCCGAGGAAGCTGCGCGACCCCACCATGTCCTCGAAACGCGAATCCTCGATCACCACCGCGCCGACATTGTCGCCGGTCAGAATCCCCATGTCATTGTGGTGGATGAACATGCGCTCGAGCTTGAGGTTGCGCCCCTCGAGGCGGATGCAGGCCCCGTTCGACTCCAACAGCACGTGCGAGCATTCCAGCCCCATCATCGTCGTGTCGTTGCCGCGGATGACAAACGCCGCCTTGCCTTCGACGGCGCGGCCCTGGACATGGGCGCCGGGTTCGCCCTTGATGGTCAGGCGATGGGCGCGAACGACGGCGGCGCTGCGGTAGACGCCGGCGCGGAGCGTCACGGTTTCGCCGTCGCGCGCGTCGGCGAAGGCAAAAGCGAGGTTGGTGTAGTCGCAGTCGGTATCGTAGTTCGCCTGCGGACAGAGGCGCCTGACGCCGGCCACCGTGGTCTTTTGCGGCTGCGGGCCGGTGGGCAGGCGGTACAGCCACACGCCTTCGTCGACGTTGTTGTAGCCGGCGAAGGCGTCGATGGCGGGAAGATAGACCCAGCGGCCGAACACGCGGTCAGGGGTGTAAGTGGGCGACGGTCCGATCGGGTTTTCGATCGTGGTCCAGTCGCCCGTTTCCGGCGCGACGGCGACAACGCGCCGCCCGCCGTCCCAGAGGACAAGGCGGTCGGTTCCGGGATGATAGGCCAAGCCGTAAGGCGCCGCGCCGCCGTTCATCGCCTGCAGGTCGGCAACCTTCGTCGCCTTCGACAGGTTGCCGCTGTCGTCCTTCGACAGCCGCACCAGGGTCTTGGTGGAGACGATCCACACCTGATCGCGCTTCGGGTCATGTTCGGCGTTGCCGCTATCGACGCGGAGTTCGCGCGGCGCCGACGGCTTCATGACGCGCGTCACCGGATCGAGCACGTTCACGTTGGTGCTGTCGATAAAGATGATATTGCCCGTCCGCGCATCGAGCGCGGTGGTGAAGGGACCGCGGGGCAAATCGGCGATTCGCTTGTGCCAGCGTCCGCTGGCGGGTTCGAACTCCCAGGCGTCGCGGTCGTTGCCGTCGCCCTTGGGGCAGTAATAGCCGCTGGCGAACAACCACACGGTTCCCGTCTTAGGCGCGAAAACGAGGCCGTCCCGGGTCTGGCTGGCGCGCGGCGCGCCGTCCACGGTATCGGGACATGGCACGGAATTGCTGGTCGGGTGCATGGCGCTCGGGGCAGTGATCCGCTTCCAACCGAGGGTGGTGAAGTCGAAGACGTAGACCTCGTTGCCCGAATAATCGGTATGACCGCCGCCGTGGACGTACCAGCGCTTGCCGTCGAAGGCCGCGCCGCTGGTGGACGACACGACGCTTTTGGCGCCGACGACGCCGCCGTTGAAGGGCG
>CAZIVY010000608.1:0-4863 GCA_964542505.1 uncultured Rhodospirillaceae bacterium | reverse complement strand
AGCATCTTCCCGATTTCGGTGGAACCGGTGAAGGTGAGCTTGCGCACCAGCGGGTTCGAGGTCATTTCGTCGCCGATGGCGCTTGCCTGTCCGGTGAGAACGCTGAACACGCCCTTCGGCACCCCGGCGCGGTGCGCCAGTTCCGCCAGCGCCAGCGCCGACAGCGGCGTCTGCGTCGCCGGCTTTACCACCATGGTGCAGCCGGCGGCGAGCGCCGGCCCCGCCTTGCGGGTGATCATGGCGGCGGGGAAATTCCACGGCGTGATGGCCGCGCACACGCCCACCGGTTCGCGGATGACGACGATGCGCTTGTCGCCCTGGGGGCTGGGGATGGTGTCGCCGTAAACGCGCTTGCCTTCCTCGGCAAACCATTCGATGAACGACGCCGCGTAGGCGATCTCGCCCTTCGCCTCGGCCAGGGGCTTTCCCTGCTCGGCGGTCATGATCGTCGCCAGGTCGTCCTGATGGGCCATCATCAGGTCGTGCCATTTGCGCAAGATCGTCGCGCGCTGCTTGGCGGATTGCGCCCGCCATGCCGGCAGGGCGCGGTCGGCGGCCTGGATCGCGCGCCGCGTTTCACCGGCGCCGCAGCGCGGCACGGTGGCCAGCTTCGCGCCGGTCGCCGGATTGTTGACCGCGATCGTCGCCTTGTCGTCGGCGTCGATCCACGCCCCGTCCACGAAGCACTGCTGGCGCAGCAACTGGCGATCCTTGATGTTCATGTCTTCTCCTCTGAGTTCCGCGCCAGCATAGCTAAGCTACGGCCGTCCTGACCACTGTTCTGTCGTCGATGGGGTAGTGCACCACCGCCGCGAACAGGCCGAGCGCCACCGACAGCCACCACACCACGTCGTAGGACCCGGTGCGGTCGAACAACAAGCCGCCGAGCCAGACGCCGAGCACCGAGCCCAGTTGGTGGCTGAAGAACACCACCCCCGACAGCATGCCGAGATAGCGGATGCCGAAGATCTGCCCCACCAGCCCGGTGGTCAGCGGCACGGTGGACAGCCACAGCAGGCCAATGGCGCAGGCGAACAGGATCACCGTCGTCCCGCTCAAGGGAACGAGGAAAAAGATGGCGATGACCACGGAGCGGGTGAAATAGATCGTCGACAGCAGGTATTTCTTGCGCCGCTTGCCCCCCAGCACGCCGGCGGTAAAGGAACCGATGACGTTGAACAGGCCGATCAGCGCCAGCGCCCAGGCGCCATATTCGGCGGCCACGCCGCTATCCACCAGATAGGCCGGCAGATGCGTGGCGATGAAGCTGACGTGAAAGCCGCAGACGAAATAGCCGGCGGTCAGCAGCCAATAGCCCGAGTGCCCGCTGGCTTCGCGCAGCGCCTCGGCGAACGACTGGCCCGCCGCCGATGCCTCGCCCCGTCCCCTGAGCACGAAGGCAAGCGGCAGCGAGAGCAGCACCAGCATCGCCAAGGCGGTCAAGGCGCCCGACCAGCCCAAGGCCACGATCAGTTGCTGCGATATGGGCACCATGACGAACTGCCCGAAGGACCCCATGGCGGTGCCGATGCCGAACACCATGGAACGGCGTGCCGGCGCCACCACCCGCGCGAAGGCGGTGAAGACGACGCTGAAGGTCGTGCCCGCGATCCCTATCCCGATGAAAAACCCGGTCCCCAGGTTGAACAGCGAGGTGGACATGCCGTGGCCCATGAGCAGCAGGCCGACGCAGTACGCAACCCCAGCCAGCGCGATCACGCGGCCGGTGCCGTAGCGGTCGGCGATGGCCCCGGCGAAGGGTTGCACCGCCCCCCACATGAACATCTGGATGGCGATGGCGAAGGAAAAGACCTCGCGGCTCCAGCCATAGGTCGAGGTGATGGGAGGCAGGAACAAGCCGAAGCCCTGGCGGATGCCGAACACCAACAGCAACAGCAAGCTGCCCGCCCCGATGATTGTCGCCGGGCTGAAGGCAGCCGTGCGCGCCGTGCTTGCCGCCGCCGGGGTGGTCGCTTGTGCCATCCGCTATGCCTTTCCCTTGGTCCTTACGCCGCCCGCAGGGGCAAAATCAGGCAGGTGGTGGTGCCATGCGCGTAGAGCTTGCCGTCGTCGCGGCCCAGCAGCCGGCCCTCCGAGGTGCCTACCCGGCCGCCGAGATGAATGAGCCGCCCTTCGGCGCGCAGCATGCCGGTTCCCGCCAGGATCGGCCGCACCAGGTTCACCTTCAACTCCGCTGTGGCGTAGATCTGGCCGGCGGCCAGCGCCGAATGCACCGCGCAACCCATGGCGCTGTCGAGCAGCGTCGCCGCGTAGCCGCCGTGGACGCTGCCCAGGGGGTTATACATGTATTCGGCCGGCGTACCCTCGAATACCGCGCGCCCGTGCGCCACTTCCACCAGCGTGAAGTCCAATGTCGCCGCCATGGGCGGCGGCGCCAACCCTCCGGCCAGCATCCGCGCCAGCAGTTCGAGGCCGCTGAGCGTCGCCGCGAGGGACGGATCGAAGGTCGGCTTCGGCCAGGAATAGGTCCGCGTCACGGATTGGAAATCAGCCTTGCTCATCTCGGTATACGCCCACTTTGCCCGCCAAAACTCAAACTAGCATCGCGCCGGCTGCGGGAGTATCCGCATTCCCGCCTACCCGTCATGGCGAAAACTCATGGGTTGCCCGGCCGTGGTAATGTTGTGTTTCCGACATTTGATACCCGCCCCTGCATCCATCTGTCATCGCCGGGCGTGACCCGGCGATCCACGGATCGTGGATGCCCGGATCACCCCCGGGTTAAACCCGGGGGCCGGGCATGACGGCGGGCGGTACGATATGTCAGAGTCAGTACGGTAGCGGGGTCGCGCCGCGCTTGCCGCAACCGGCGGCGAGTGCTCTAATCGATGCGGTGGCCGAACGGCCGGCGGCGAGGGCGGCACGGGAAACAGGACACATGGGCGATATCATCAGCCGCGCGATCGGCGTCGTGCTTTTCCTGGGCTTCATGCTGCCTTATGTGCTGAAGATCGGCGCCCTTCCGCTGACCCTGTGCATCCTCATCACCGCCGTCCTCATGGTCGCCGACGCGATGGCCGATACCGGCTGGGGCGGCTTCAAGGGCTGACTTCTACCGCGCCTTGGCCTTCGGTGGCTTGGACTTCGGCGCCGCCATGCGCGCCGCCAGCCAGCGCGCCGTGCGCAGCAGCTTGGCATCCTCGCCGCGCTTGCCGACGATTTGCACGCCGATCGGCATGCCGGCCTCGCCTTTCAGCAATGGCGCCGTCACCGCCGGCACGCCGCACAAGGTCCAGATGGTGCAAAAGACCGGGCTGCCGGTGGAATCGAGCCCCTTTGGCGCCTCGCCGGTTGTCGCCGGCGTGACGATGGCGTCGAAGGACCAAAGCAATTCGTCAAGCTGTTCCTCCAGCGCCGGCACCCCCGCGACCGCCCGGTTATAGTCGATGGCGAGCGTGCGCCGGCCGCGGTCGAGCATCTCGCGCAGCCGCGGGCTTAGCTTGTCGGGCGCACGCTCATGCGCGCTGGCGAAACTCAAGGCCAGGTCCGCCTCCATGATGGTGCGGTGCATGTCGATGGCGTGGTCGAACGCCGGCGGCAACTCGACTTCCGCGATCTGACCGCCCAGAAATTCGATCAGCTCGGCGAACGCGGCCTGCGTCTGGGCTTCAGCCTGGTCCCAAGCCGGCGTCTTGACGAAGGCAAGACGGGGCGTCACCGGCGGGTCGGTCGAGACCGTGGCCCGCAAATGCGGCGCGGCGCTTGGGCGCATGTCGGGATCGCGGGCGTCGAAGACCATCAGCGGCTCGGCGAGCAGCGCCAGGTCCGCCACCGTGCGGGCGATGAACCCCACATGATCGAGCAGGCGCGACAGGCGCAGGACCCCGTGCCGCGACACCAGGCCGCGCGACGGCTTGTAACCGCAAACCCCGCAATAGGCGGCCGGACGGATCACCGAGCCGTTGGTCTGCGAGCCGACGGCCAAGGGCGCCATGCCCGCCGCCACCGCGGCCGCCGATCCCGACGACGACCCGCCGGGCGTGCGCGTGGCATCCAGCGGATTGCGCGTCTTGCCGGGGCTGTAAACCGCAAGCTCGGTCGTCACCGTCTTGCCCATGATCACGGCGCCCGCCTGGCGCAACTGGGCCACCACCGCGCAATCGTCGTGCGGCTTGCGCCCGGCGTTCAACACCGTGCCGTTCTCGGTCGGCATGTCGGCGGTATCGAAGATGTCCTTGATGCCCACCGGCACGCCGTGCAGCGGACCGCAGGGTTTACCTTCCTTGCGCGCCTGGTCGGCGGCGCGCGCTTGCTTCAACGCGTGATCGCGATCGAGAAAGGCCCACGCCTGGACCTTGTCGTCGACCTCGGTTATGCGATCGAGGCATGACGCGACCAGTTCCTCGGAGGTGAGGCGGCCGTCGCCGATCCACGCCGCCGCGGTCGCGGCGTCAAGCGACGCGAATTCATCCTTCGCATCCCTGGGTTTCGCTCTAGTTCCCATAGAGGCGGCGCGGCAGCCACATGGCGATGTCGGGGAAGATGTAAAGCACGATCATCGCCGCGAACACCATCCAGACGAACGGCAGCGCGCCGGCGAAGATGTCGGTCAGTTGCACGTTCTTCGGCGCCACGCCCTTGAGGTAGAACGCCGCCATGGCGACGGGCGGTGTGTTGAACGCGGTCTGCAGGTTAAGCGCCACCAGGATGCCGAAGAAGATCGGATCGATGCCGAAATCGTCCAACAGCGGCAGGAAGATGGGCACGAAGATGACGATGATCTCGGTCCATTCCAGCGGCCAGCCCAAGAGGAAGATGATGACCTGGGTCAAGAGCAGGAAAAGGGTCGGCGAGAGATCGAGGCCGATGACGAACTTCTCGATTACCGCCTGGCCGCCGAGA
>CAZIVY010000607.1:0-2184 GCA_964542505.1 uncultured Rhodospirillaceae bacterium | reverse complement strand
GAACTGGGCGCCGCCGAGGTGGAGCGCCTAATCTCCCGGCGCGATGAGTTGGCCCAACTCGGCCTGGCGGTCGAGCCCTTCGGTTCCGGCGCGGTGCTGGTGCGCGAGACGCCGGCCTTGCTCGGCGTCTGCGACATCAAGGGCCTGGTGCGCGACCTGGGCGAGGCCCTGGCCGAACTCGACAGCGCCGGCGGTTTGCAGGACCGCCTGGACGCGATCTGCGCGCGCATGGCCTGCCACGGCAGCGTGCGCGCCGGGCGCGAACTCGAACCCGCCGAAATGAACGCGCTGCTCCGCGACATGGAGACGACGCCGTTTGCCGGCCAGTGCTGCCATGGCCGGCCGACCTATGTCGAGCTCAAGCGCGCCGACATCGATAAATTGTTCGAGCGCCGGTAAGTAATTAGCTGACAGCTATCAGCTACTTTTCCGCACGATCGCCATTTTCGCCGCGCCATGGACGCGCGTCGCCACCACGGCCCATCCTTCTGGCGGCGTGAACGCCTCGGTCAAGGCTAATTCAACCACCGCGATGGCGCCGGGGAGAAACCAGCCTTCGCGCTCCAGCGCCGCCAGGGCCGGGGCCGCCAGGCCCGAATGGTAGGGCGGATCGAGGAAGGCCAGCGCGCAAGGCGCTGGCGCCCGCCCTGGCGCGGTCGCGTCGCGCCGCAGAAGGCTGACCCGCTCGGCTTCGTCCAGATTGGCCGCGTTGCGCTCGATCAGGCCGAGCGCGGCGGCGTCGTTGTCGATGAAGGTGGCGTGGCGCGCGCCCCGCGACAGCGCCTCGAAGCCCAGCGCGCCGGTGCCGGCGAAAACGTCCACCACGCGGGCGTCGGCGGGAAGCGGCGGGTCGGCGATCAACGCGGGTGAATGCGCCAGGATATTGAACAACGCCTGCCGCGCCCTGATGGCCGTGGGGCGCACCTCGCGGCCGGGGCCGGCCTCGATGCGCCGTCCGCGATGCTTACCGCCGGTGACGCGCACGGGCGCGCGCGGGCGCTTGCCCGCCCAACTGTTCCCTGAGCACCTTGGGCGGCACCTCGCGCACCTCGCCCGCCTCCAGATTGCCAAGCTGGAAGGGCCCGAAGGCGAGGCGGATCAGCCGATTGACCCGGCAGCCCAGATGTTCCATGACGCGCCGCACCTCGCGGTTCTTGCCTTCGCGCAGGGCCAGCGTCAGCCAGCAATTGTCGCCCTTCTGGCGCTCCAGGGCGGCGGTGATGGAACCGTAGGCGACGCCCTCGATGGTGATGCCTTTTTCAAGCGCCGCCAGCGCCGGCTCGTCGGGGCGGCCGAAAACGCGCACGCGGTAGCGCCGGATCCAGCCCCGCGCCGGCAATTCCAGCATCCGCGCCAGGCCGCCGTCATTGGTCAGCAGCAACAGCCCTTCCGACGCCAGATCGAGGCGGCCGACGGAAATGACGCGCGGCAGGCCCGCGGGCAGCGCGCCGAATACGGTCGGGCGGCCCTCTGGGTCGCGGTGGCTGGTCACCAGGCCCTTCGGCTTGTGGTAGAGCCAAAGCCGCGCCGGTTCCGGGCCCGCCAGCGGCTTTCCATCGACGCTGATCCGGTTCCCGGGGGTCACGTTCAATGCCGGCGACGAGATCGCCGCGCCATCGACGGCGATGCGTCCGGCGGCGATCATTTTTTCCGCCTCGCGGCGCGAGGCCACGCCGGCGCGCGCCAGCACCTTGGCGATGCGCTCGCCCTTCGGTACAGGGGCGGGCGCGGGCGCCTCCGGCGCTTCGCGGGTCACTTCTTGGCGGCGTCGATCAGCGCCGCGAACAGCCGGGCGTCGCCCTCGCTCAAGGTGAACTCCGGGTGCCACTGCACGCCGATGCAAAAGCGCCGCTTCGGGTCCTCGATGCCCTCGATCACCCCGTCATCGGCGCGGGCGTTGATGGCCACGCCCCGCGCCACGTCCTTCACCGCCTGATGGTGGGCGGAATTCACCGCCATTTCCGGCGCGCCGACAATGGCGTGCAGCCGCGTGCCGGCGGCGAGCCGCACCCGATGGCCGGGTTCGTTGCGCGGGTTGGGCTGTTCGTGCTTGATCTCGCTCGTCACCTCGTCCGGGATGTGCTGGATCAATGTGCCGCCCAGCACCACGTTGAGCAATTGCTCGCCCCCGCAAATGCCCAGCACCGGCTTGTCGGCGTCGAGAAACGCCTTCGTCACCGCCAG
>CAZIVY010000606.1:0-2552 GCA_964542505.1 uncultured Rhodospirillaceae bacterium | reverse complement strand
GCGCTATCTCGTGCTCGCCGGCAACAGCCTGATGGTGGCCGCCCTCGCCGCCACGGCGGCGCTGGCCTTGGCGCTGGTCATGGCCTATGGCGCGCGCCTGAAGCCCAGTACCGCCACCCTCGGCGCCAATCGCGTCGCCGGGCTGGGCTACGCCGTGCCGGGCTCGATCATCGCCGTCGGCGCCCTGATCCCGCTAAGCTGGCTCGACAACGCCTTCGCCGACTGGATGCGGGCGAACTTCGGCGCCGAGGTCGGGCTTGTCGTCACCGGAACGGTGGCGGCGCTGGTTTACGCCTATTGCGTGCGCTTCCTCGCCATCGCGCTGCAAACCGTGGAAGCCAGCCTAGGCAAGATCACCCCCAGCATGGACGACGCGGCGCGCATGCTGGGCGTGGGTCCGGGGGCGACCTTGCGCCGCGTCCACGTGCCGATCATGGCCGGCAGCCTGATGACCGCCTGGCTGATCGTGCTGGTGGACGTGATGAAGGAGTTGCCGGCGACGATCCTCATGCGCCCGTTCAACTTCGATACCCTGGCGGTCCAGGTTTACAACCTGGCCAAGGACGAGCGCCTGGCTGAGGCGGCGCTGCCGGCGCTGACCATCGTCGGCGTCGGGCTGGTGCCGGTGATCGTGCTGACATTCGCTATCGCCCGCGCCCGGCCGGGGCAGCAGGCGGCGCCGGCGCTTTAGCGCCAGCCGGCGCGGTCGAAGGTCTTTTGCGCCGCCGCCTGGTTGCGGCTGTAAACCTCGACGTTGAGCGGATCGGCCTTGAACTCGCCCAGCCGCTTCAGTTCCGGATTGTCGAGAGCCGCCATCACCGCCGGGTATTCGTTGTTGGCGTTGGCAAAGTGGCGTTGGGCGTCGTCCCCGGCGAGGAATTCGAGGAATTTTTGCGCCGCTTGGCGGTGCGGTGCATGACGCGCCATGCCGCCGCCGGCGACGTTGACATGGGCGCCGGCGCCGCGTTGATCGGGCCAGGTCACGCCGATGCTATCGGCCACCTTGCGGTCTTCGGGCTTCTCGGATTTGAGCAGGCGCACTAGGTAATAGGTGTTGGTGACCGTGATCTGGCACTCGCCCGCCGCCACCGCGCGAATTTGGTCGGTGTCGCCGCCCTGGGGATCGCGGGCGAAATTGGCCACCACGCCGCGCGCCCAGCGCTCGGCGGCGTCCTGGCCCCAGCGCTCGATCAATGCCGCCAGCAACGACACATTGTAGATGCTGCCGCCCGAGCGCATGCACACCTTGCCGCGCCAGCGCGGGTCAGCCAGGTCGGCGTAATCCAGCACCGCCTCCGGGTCCACGGCTCCCTTGCGGTAAATCAGGATGCGGGCGCGGGTGGAAAATCCGAACCAGCGCCCCTCGGGATGGCGCAGCGATTCCGGCAGGCGCGCCTTGAGCAGCGGCGAATCGACCTTCTGGAACAGCCCCTGATTATCGGCCTGCCACAGCCGGCCGGCGTCCACCAGGAGCAGCACGTCCGCCGGGCTGTTCGTGCCCTCGTTGCGCGCCCGCTCGATGATCTGTTCGTCGCTGCCTTCGATCAGGTTGACCTTGATGCCGGTCTGCTGGGTGAACGCCTGATAGAGCGCCTCGTCGGTGGCATAGTGGCGCGCCGAATAAAGGTTTAGCACCGGCTCGGCGGCGCCGCCGGCGTCACGCACCGACAGCAGGCCGGCGCCAACGGCAGCGATCCCGACAATGGCGAGAATGCGCAATTTCTTGACCAAGGCGATCCCTCCAGGTACCGGGGGCTGAGGGCCTTTACCGGCGACGGCAAACTGAGATAATGATAATCATTCGCAACTGATATCAAGCTACCATTCTACGCCCCCTAGTGCAAGACTTATTGATAATCATTCGCAATATCCCTTCGTTGATACCCCCCATCCCCGCTCATGTTCCGTCGTCTATTTTCTCCGCCACTCCACTTTAAGCCAAGGAAATTATTGGTAAATATGCCATGACCGCGCCGGCCATCGAACTCACCGGGCTGCGCCATTCGTTCGCCAACGTCGTCGCCTTGGATGGGATCGACCTCGCCATCGACGCCGGCGAGATTATGGCCCTGGTGGGCCCGTCGGGTTGCGGCAAATCAACCCTGCTCCGCCTCGCCGCCGGGCTGGAGGCCGTGCAGGAAGGCCATGTGCGCATGAACGGCGCCCTGGTCGCCGATGCCAGTTTTTCGCTCCCTCCCGAACGCCGCGCCATCGGCATGGTGTTCCAGGACCTGGCGTTGTTTCCCCATCTCAATGTTCTCGACAACATCACCTTCGGCCTGACCGAGGGCGACGGCGGCCGGCATGCGGCCTTGACGCGGCCCTTGCTTGAGCGCTTAGGCATCGCCGCCCTCGCCTCCGCCTACCCGCACACCCTTTCCGGCGGCCAGCAGCAGCGCGTGGCGCTGGCCCGGGCGCTGGCGCCCAATCCCCGCGCCCTGCTTCTGGACGAGGCCTTTTCGAGCCTGGATGCGCGCTTGCGCGGCCAGGTGCGCGACGAGACGCTGGCGCTCTTGCGCGAGCGCGGGGTCGCCACCCTGATCGTCACCCAC